>JAGBOJ010000033.1 GCA_017633935.1 Lachnospiraceae bacterium
CCCTTTCTCATAAAAGAATGCGACTGCCGGAAGCCCGGAAACGGGATGATAGAAGAGATATGCAGGGTTTATTCGATAGACAGGGAAAACTCCTATATGGCAGGCGATTCATACACTGATATCGCAGCCGGGAAAAAGAGCGGATTGAAAACCGCGTTCATCGGCAATTACAAATGTGATCTGTGTAAATATCTCGGATACGATAAGCCTGACCTGATAGCAGGCAGCCTGCCGGAGGCGGCAGAAAAAATAGCGGCGGAGTATTAATATACCTTATAAAAAGGAGAGTAAAAATGGGAATACCGGAATATGTTGAAAATTATCTGCAGGAAACAAAGAAAATAGCTGAAACCGTACCTCAGGAAGAGATAGTAAAGGCAGTAGAGATATTACAGACGGTTAAGAAGAATGAAGGAAGGCTTTTCATTCTGGGAGTTGGCGGTTCGGCGGCAAACGCTTCCCATGCCGTAAATGATTTCAGAAAGATAGGCGGGATAGAGACCTATGCGCCTACCGACAATGTATCGGAGCTTACTGCCCGCACCAATGATGAGGGATGGGATACGACCTTTACGGAATGGTTAAAGACCTCAAAGTTAAGTGATAAGGACTGCGTTATGGTATTCTCCGTGGGCGGAGGAAGTGAGAATACATCGCAGAATATAGTAAAGGCGCTGAAGCTTGCAAAGGAAAGGAAGAGCGGTATCATTTCGATAGTATCAAGAAACGGGGGCTATTCAAAGGAGGTATCGGATGCCTGCGTCCTTGTACCTGTGGTAAGTGAGGACAGGATAACTCCGCATGCCGAAGGATGGCAGGGGGTAATATGGCATCTTATCGTAAATGCATTGACACGATAGGTTTTTGGGAGGATGGGTTCATTGGAGATAAAAGATCTGGAAGTAAAGATATTTGCGGACGGTGCGGATATCGAGGGTATGAAGGAGGAGTATGACAAGGGTATCGTAAAGGGGTTTACGACCAATCCGACTCTGATGAAGAAAGCGGGCGTTGCTGATTATGTGCAGTTTGCAAAAAGCGCTGTACAGGCGATCCCCGATATGCCGGTCTCATTTGAGGTGTTTTCGGATGATTTTGATGAGATGGAAAAAGAGGCGGAGGTACTCTCAAAGCTCGGGGATAATGTCTATGTAAAGATCCCGATAACAAATTCAGCCGGAGTAAGCAGCGTACCGCTTATAGAAAAGCTTTCACAAAAGGGGATGCGGCTTAATATAACGGCGGTATTCACTCTTAAGCAGGTAAAAAGCGTAGTGGAGGTCTTAAAGCCCGGAACCGAAAATATCGTATCGGTATTTGCCGGCAGGATAATGGATGCGGGCGTGGATGCCGAGGATATAATGAGGGACGCAAAAAGAATATGTGCGGAAAAAGGAAATGCCGAGCTCTTATGGGCAAGCTGCCGGGAGGTATTTAATATAGTACAGGCAGACAGGTGCGGCACAGATATAATCACGGTAACAAACGATATATTAAAGAAGCTTCCGAATATAGGCAAGGATCTGGAGCAGTTCTCACTTGAAACGGTCAGGATGTTTGCCCGGGACGGAGCGGCGCTGGGGTATTCGATATGTCAAGGATAATAGTGGTTATTCCTGCCAGAGGCGGGTCAAAGAGGATACCGAGGAAAAATGTGAGGATCATGAACGGAAAGCCTCTCATTTTATATTCCATAGAAAATGCCTCGGCACTGGCAAAGGATCATGACGTGGATGTGGTGGTCTCGACGGATGACGAAGAGCTGATGGGGATAGTAAGGGCCCACGGCATGGAGGTCATAGAAAGAGATCCGGTTCTGGCTGCCGATAAGGTAACCCTTGATCCGGTAATATATGATGCCGTATTAAAAAAGGAGGCAATGAAGGGCATTAAGTATGACATTGTCATCACAATGCAGGCAACCTCACCGACTCTTAAGAAGGAAACCCTGATCTCGGCGGTGGAGCTTTTTGAAAAAGAAGATTTCGATACGATGATAAGCTGTGTGAACAAGCCTCATCTTTCGTGGACAAAAAAGGACGGGCAGATAATAAAGAATTATGAAAAGAGGCTGAACTCACAGGAATTACCTTGTAATTTCCTTGAAACGGGGGCATTTCTCATCACAAAACGGGAATGTGTGAATGAAAACACAAGGATAGGTGACAGGATAACCGTATTTGAAACCGACGCGAACGAGGCTGTCGATATAGATACGGAAGAGGACTGGATAGCGGCGGAAAGCATCTTAAAGAGAAAAAAGATCCTCCTGCGCTGTGTGGGGCAGCAAAAGCTGGGAATGGGACATATATACAGATGTCTTACAATAGCGTATAAGCTGATAGGAAACGATCTGCTTTTTGTAACGGATTCCGAAAGCCATATGGGTATAGAAAAGCTTAAGGAGTCGTTTTTTCCGATGGAAATAGTAAAAAATGACTGGGAGTATGAAGAGGTATTAAAAAACTATATGCCCGATGTGGTCATTAACGATGTGCTTGATACCGATGAAAACCTGATAAAGCTTGAAAGAAAATATACGAACAGGATAGTGAATTTCGAGGATATGGGACCGGGCGCATGGCTTGCGGATGCCGTCATAAACGCGCTTTACGAAAACAGGAAAAACAAGCCCTCAAATGTATATGAGGGATCGGATTACTTCTTTATAAGAGATGAATTTTTGGAGGAAAAGCCGAAGGAATTTTCCGAAGAATGCAGGAATATAATGATAATGTTCGGAGGAGCGGACCCGAGCAATCTTACGGGAAAGCTGTATGATATATGCAAGGTGCTTCATCCGAAGATGCCGGACGTGGAGTTTCATTTTCTCACAGGCTTTGCGTATGAAAATAAAGAGGGTATAACAGATGACCCTGAAAGCAATATCTTTGTTCATCACGACGCAAAGAGGGTAAGCTTTTATATGAAGCAGGCAGATCTGTGCATCACCTCACAGGGAAGAACGGTATTCGAGCTTGCGTCAATGGGAGTACCGGCGATCGTACTGGCACAGAATGAAAGGGAGGCTGAGCATGTATTTGCCGGAATGGGCAACGGATTCATAAATCTCGGAATAGGCGAAAAGACCGACTCCCTGACGATAATAAAGACCATACAATATCTGGCGGATATGCCTAAGGTCAGGTGGGAGATGCGCAATCTCCAGCTTTCAAAGAAGTTTGAAAAAGGGCAGGAAAGAGTGATAAAGATCATCCTGAATGAAGAATAAAAGGGTATTATTCATAAATTCCATAGTCGGAACCGGAAGTACGGGCAGGATAATCGCCGGATTATGCGGGGTGCTTAAGGAAAACGGGGCGGATACCCTTGTCTGCTACGGAAGAGGAGGCGCACCAAAGGAGCCTGACACTTACCGGATCGGACCGGACCTTGATGTGTACGCACACGGTCTGATAAGCCGGATCACCGATAAGCACGGTCTTTATTCAAAGGGTGTGACGAAAAGGCTTATAGAAAAAATAGAAGAATACTCTCCGGAGCTTATCCATCTTCATAATCTGCACGGCTATTACCTTAATTATGAAATACTGATGAGGTATCTTAAAACGAAGAATGTCCCGATAATCTGGACCCTGCACGACTGCTGGGCGTTTACGGGGCATTGTACGCATTTTGAATATATAAAATGCGACAGATATAAAAGCGGCTGCCATGACTGTATGCAGCTTGCCGAATACCCGAGATCGCTGCTGATGGATGCCGCAAAGAGCAACTATTCCGTAAAAAAGGAGGTTTTTACGGGATTTGAGGAAATGCAGATAGTAACTCCGAGCAGATGGCTTAAGGAAAAGGTATCGGAGTCGTTCTTAAGGGATTATCCGGCAGAGGTGATCCCCACGGGAATAGATCTGAATACGTTTAAGCCCACTGAAAGCGATATCCGGGAAAGGTACGGCATAAAGGACAGGATATTGATACTCGGCGCGGCAAATCCGTGGAGAGACAGAAAGGGTCTTGATGATTTTATCAGGCTGGCATCAAAGCTGCCGGAGGAATACGCGATAGCGATGATCGGACTTAAAAAAAAGCAGCTTAAGCTTTTGCCTGAAAATGTGATCGCAATGGAAAAGACGGACAGCGTGCAGGAAATGGCGCAGTGGTATACGGCGGCGGATATGTACGTAAATCTGACGAGAGAGGATACCTTCCCGACCACAAACCTCGAATCACTTGCCTGCGGCACACCGGTGATCACCTATAAGGCGGGAGGAAGTCCGGAGTCACTTGATGAAACATGCGGAAGGGTAGTGCCGGTAGACGATCTTGAGGGTGTCATACAAAAGATAAAAGAACTGGGGCATAAGACATCCGGGCTTACGGAAGCCTCACTTAAAAGAGCCCGGGTATACGATAAGGATATCAGATTTAAGGAATATTACAGCAAATGCTATTCCAAATGGATATAGTGTGTCACTTTCCAATTGACTACACATTTTCGCTCGTCTGCATTCCCGTCTGCTACGTTGTTTTTCTTCTGCGATGCCACCGCATCGCGATCAGAAAAACGCCTTGCAGAGCGAAAATGCATACTTCGTGAAAAGTGTAGCTAATTGAAAAGTGGCACACTAGTGCAGGATTTTTCGTAATATGAAATTTGTACAGAGATTTAAAAACAGCATAATATTTGTGATAGCCCTGTTAATGTATCTGGGCTGTATGGTATCGCTTTTTGCCCTTTTGGGACTGGATCACTTTTCGGTGGTCTCCCTGTCGCGTACCTCGGTGGTAATGGCACTCACCTTCATATTATTCGGCTTTGTACTGGTCCGCACCTACGGAAATTTTGACGTAGGCATCAGAAAGAGCAGACCCATCATCATATCCATATCACTTGCAATGGTACTGGATGATATCGTAACCTATCTGGTACTTATCATAATGAATACGAATGATGAAAACGGCAGACAGATCCGCTTTTCCTCGATAGGGCTTTTATTGCTTGCAATGGCGGTGCAGGTGCTTGTCATAACGGTAATGACTTATCTCGGAAACGGCTTCTTTTTTAAGGTAACTTTACCTGAAAGAACCTTAGTCATAGCGGGAAGCGATGAGGAGATAAAAAAGGTAAGGGCGGCAGTCGGACTGTTTGATAAAAGATATGAGATAACAGGGGAAGCCGTATTAAGGGATGGAGCTCTTAAGCAGAATATCAAGGATTTTGATTCGGTATTTATATACGATATATCCGAAAAAAGGAGGGCAGAGCTTATAAAAGCCTGCTATAAGGAAAAGGTAAGCCTGTATTGTTTCCCCTATATCGAGGATATCCTGATACACAGCTCCTCCCAGATAATGTTTGCCGATCTTCCCTTTTACAGCTCGCAGTTTAAGGGAATGACCTTTGAGCAGAGAGTGGCAAAGCGTCTTATGGATATTATCATATCGGCGCTTATGCTTATCGTCACAAGCCCCATCCTTCTCATAGCTGCGATAGCGATCAAAAGGGAGGACGGAGGAAGCGTATTTTTCAGGCAGGAGCGTGCCACGATAAACGGCAGGGTCTTTAAGATATATAAATTCCGCACCATGAAGGAGAACAATAAGAATAAGTCTGTCACGAAGGATGATGACAGGATAACCGATGTCGGGAAGATCCTGAGAAAATACAGGATAGACGAGCTGCCGCAGTTTATCAATATAATAAAGGGAGATATGTCGCTTGTGGGGCCCAGACCCGAAATGCTTGAAAATGTAAGGGAGTATACCGAAAAGCTGCCCGAGTTTTCATACAGACTTAGGATGAAAGCCGGACTGACGGGATATGCCCAGATAATGGGGAAATATAACACATCCTCAAGGGACAAGCTGATACTGGATCTTATGTATATAGAGGATTTTTCCATAGCTGCGGACATAAAGCTGCTGCTGCAGACACTTACTGTACTGTTTACGGCGGAAGAATCCACGGAAGGCTTCGATGAACAGCGTTAAAACAAGCATAGTCACTGTGTGCTACAATAGTGAAAAGACCATAGAAAGAACGCTTAACTCCGTTTTAGACCAGACCTGCAAAAATATCGAATATATCATAATAGACGGACTCTCAACGGATAGCACGGTAAGCATATGCGAAAGCTACAGGGAACGTTTTAAAAACGCCGGCATGGATTATCGTATATATTCCGAAAAGGATAACGGTATATACGATGCCATGAATAAGGGTATAAAAAAGGCTACCGGAGACATAGTCGGTATAATAAACAGCGATGATATATACGAAAAAAACGCGGTACAGGTGATGGCGGAAGCTTTTGAGAGGGAGGGTTTTGATCTTGCCTATGCGGATATAAGGATGATACTCCCCTCCGGTAAGACCTTTATAAAAAAGGCAAGGAACCGGAAATACACCACAAGCCGTGACTGGAACCATCCGACGCAGTTTGTAAAGCGCGGTATTTATAATGAATTTCAGTATAAATGCGAAAATATAAGCGATGATATGGATCTTTTTTTCAGGGTTAAAAAGGCCGGAAAGAAGATCCTCGTCATAAATGAGGTGCTTGCCGATTTCACTATGGGCGGGGTAAGCAGCAGCATACCGCTTAGGGAGGTGCCGGAAAGGATTATGCGCCGCTACAGGATATATGTAAAAAACGGCTACAGCAGGTTGTATTTTTTTGAATGTGCGGCATTTGAGCTCATAAAATATATAGGAGCAAAATTTTGAAGCTTACATTTTATTCAAACTATTTTAACCATCATCAAAAGGCACTGTGTGACTGCCTGTATAAAGAACTGGGTAAGGATTTTACTTTCGTCGAGACCGAGCCGATAGAGGAATTCCGCAGCAAAATGGGCTGGGGAAAGGAAAAGATACCGGAGTACGTACTTAAAAGCCATGAAGGTGAGGAGCAGAAAGAAAAGGCATACCTGCTGGGCGAGGAAAGCGATGTCGTGGTCATAGGAACTGCGCCGGAGGATTTTATAGCAAAGCGGATGGAAGAGGACAGGCTGACCTTCAGGTATTCGGAAAGACCGCTTAAGGAAGGCAGGTGGAAAATATTCGTTCCTTATCTGGCAAAGAAGTTTTATATAAATCATTTCAGCAAGAGAAAGAAAAATATTTATATACTGGCAGCGGGAGCCTTTGTTTCATCAGACTATGGATTTTTACATTCCTATAAGGGTAAATGCTACAAATTCGGTTATTTTCCCGAAGGAGAGTTAAAGAGCTTCCGGGAGATAGAGAATATCCGCAGTAAGAATAAGGCGGTAAGGATACTCTGGGCGGGAAGATTCTTAAAGCTTAAAAGGGCAGATCTCCTGCTTTATGCCGCAAAGCGCTGCATGGATGAGGGCTTTGATTTCAGACTGGAATTTGTCGGAGACGGAAAAGAGGAAAAGCACTTAAAGAAGCTCGTAAAGGAGCTCAAGCTTGAAAAAAAGACAGAATTTGCGGGATTCTTAAGTCCCGAGGATACAAGACGGGAAATGGAAAGGGCGGATATCTTTGTATGCACGAGCAATAAGCTTGAGGGCTGGGGGTCGGTGATATATGAGGCTCTGTCTGCGGGCTGCGCCGTTATAGCCTCGTCAAAGGCGGGGGCAACGCCTTTTCTTATCACACAGGGAAAGACAGGCTATATTTTTAAGAGCGGAAGTATCGACAGTCTTGCCGGAAAGCTTAAGATACTCTTAAACAGCAGGGGAGCAGCTCATGAGCTTGGCAGAAACGCATATATAAACATGCAGAAATACTGGAATCCGGAGGTTGCGGCAAAAAGGCTTCTTAAGGTATGTGAAAAGAGGCTTGAAGGGGAAGAGTATTTTTACGATAAGGGTCCGTTAAGCAGGGCAAAGTACATAAAAGATACATGGTATAAAGAAAGGGATATATGAAAAAGATAGTATATCTCATGGAATATCCGATAGATCTGCCGGGTGGGGCGCAGATGTCCACGCTCAGCATCTGTGAGGGGCTGGCACAAAACAGCGGTTACGGATATGAGCCGGTCGTGATATGTCCCAAGCTCTTGCATAATAAGGCTTCCGATTATCCCTTCAGGATACTTGAATACGCTATGGGTGAAAACCGGATCAGAAATCTGCTTATAAGAAGGAAGGCATTCAGGAAATACATAGAGCAGGAAAAGCCGGATCTGATCCATATACAGATGTCGGAATCGCTTATCACATACGGTTTTACGGAAAAGCATTTCAGAAACATAAAGTTCATATATACCGACAGAGGGCTGCTTTTCGGTTACAGAA
>JAGBOJ010000034.1 GCA_017633935.1 Lachnospiraceae bacterium
AAGTGCCTCTTTACATATATCGTTCCCTTCACGGTAACCCCAACATATACAGGGGATAATATATCGAATCTGGTAGTAACTATCCGGCGCTCGGAAAGCCTTTTTTCTATCGCCCTCCTGTAGATCGGGGAAAGCACCGGAAATTTCTCATCGGTCCCGGGCATCACCGCAATATGGACCAGATTTTCCACCTCATCCATGACCGCCCTTGCTTTTCTTAAAGCTATCCCGGGAGTAGTCATCACCATATCCTCGTAGTCCTTTGCGGTCACGCAGGTATAGGGGGTATTCACATCCTCCCTGAAGCGTGTTATCACATCCTGGAGTCTTTCCTTAAAGGCACCGCCCGTCCCCGGTCCGGGGTTAAAAAACACATCTCCCGAAACGAGTTCTCTGGCCTCAAACCTGCTTCCTGCCCTCACATTTCCTTTAGGTCCCTCCGTTACGGCGCAGCCTGCCATAAAAAGCTCCGCGCCTATGAAGTTCCCCGCATCCTCTATCACTATCCTGCCGTCATTTTCCAGCAGATGGAAATAAAGAGCGTCCTCACTGTCATGCTCGGGCCGTACAAAATCGAATATTTCCCCTCCGTCCTTTGTAACCCTTTTTGCTATAAGGCAGAAGGACTCCGGTACTATATGCTGCACCGGAAGCTCTATTTCCTGATCGTCATATCCCAGTACCTGTCCGACCCTGTAATTTCGCATTATCTCTTCGCTGTAGACGACGATACGCACCGCATCCTTAAGTCTTTCCGGCTCATATCCGAAGTGCTCCTTATCAAAGGATATCTTAAAGCTCCCCGACGGTCCTCTTTCAAAGACGCAGTATCTTCCCTCAAGCTCGGTACCAGATGTGACCATTTCGTAGCGCCTGTAGGAAGACCCCTTCTCCTCTTTTCCGAATACGAGTATGTATCTTTCGTTTTCCTTCATGCCGGATACGCTGATCTCGTTGTTTTTCTGGAAGGTGAGGCAGACCGATTTCGTATCCTTCTGCAGCACCTCAAACAGAAAGGCATCCACTGCGGTAAATCTCGGGGATATATCGTAATTTGCCCGGGTTAATGTCGCTCTTATGCAGTATCCCGATACCGGAAGCTTTTCGTCCGCATATTCCGCAGCCTTTAAATCGGGCATCCTCATTCTCACCTCTCCGCTGAAAAGAAACGCTCCGGTATAGTCCCTGACCTTTATTTCCTTAAAGCCCTCTTCGGTATAGCATTCCCACTTAAGGGCTGCAAAAAGATTTTCCGTCCTGTCGTCGATGGCGTTTCGCGCCTTGGCATCGTCCACCGTTATATAAAAGAATGTCTCCATTCCCTCATCCGGAAGGCGGTCCGCAAAAAAGTATATGCTGTCGCCCTCCTTCGGCTTCTTTCCGAATACCCTTGCGGATATCTTAAGCTCCCTGTCATAAAGATGCCCCAGGTTATGATATTCATCCCCGTAATATGAGTATATGCCTGTCAGATGATGGTTTCCGGTCTCGGTCGCGCGGCGGCTCTCAAACACCATATCCCCGAGCACGAACTTCTGGTTTGCGGGGATCTTTATCTTTCTTCCCGCATTTGCGGCAGAAAGCAGAAGCCTTGCGCACTTTCCCTTATTCGGCTTAAATCCAACCATCTTAAGCAGCTTATATGAGGCTTCAGTGCCGATATTTCCTATTCCCGCGCCCTGCAGTGCTTCAAATATCGTTAAATTTTCAAGTATGGTAATACCCGGATCCGAAGCGTTATAATTCGTCCACTCCTTTGAAATGAGCGGAAGGGCGGCCATATTTTCCGCCATTCTTTCGGTATAGGTCTTACCTGACGTCTGCTCTACCCGTAACAAAATCTTATTCCTTCCTCTGATCGATCCTATTTATAGATCACCTGTACCTGATGCTTTCCTGACCTTGCCACCATAAAAGGGCTTACCGTCAGATCAGCCAGATCCATTTCATGCTCTCCGTATCTGTCGCTGTAATTTGCTATTATCGTTGTCTTCTTTACGATGGCGTGGTTCTTTAAGGTTCCGAGCTTCATAAGTATCTGTGTCCTTTTAGGTATCTCGCCTATATCCCATCCGTCATCCTTGTCCGTGGATATCGGATTTAAATAGTCATTCAGCATATCCCTTATCATATTCTGCACCTCAAAGCTTTCATCCATGCTGTTTATCTCAACCCAGACCGTCACCGATATATCCACGAATATAGGCTCGACTATATGTATCCTTTCCGGCATTATGGCTATGGACGATAAATCCAGAAGGTGCTTCTTAAGCGGCCCCGATATCCTGTGGAACGAAAACGAGCCCTCGCTGAAATCCTTCATCAGAAGCACAAACGATACATCCGAGCTTAAGGCATCCCCTTCTATCGTTTCGCCCGGTATACAGGCTGCCTTGTCTATGCTTACCGAATAATTGAGTATCGTATATATATAATCCGAGACGGTAACAAGCCTGTTCCTGCCGTAAAGGATATTCGCACCGCGTTTAAGCGCCTGCGGTATCGTCTCCATATTGCTTCCGCCGTAGGCTCGCACGGGATTTGTCACGCTGTCCACAAAAAGCTCCGTGCCCGCCGTATCGGTAATGCTGCCGGCAGGGACATTTCCCGCCTCTCCGTCCGTTATGCGAAGTCTCACCTTAAAGGATACGTCATCCGTGACTCTCGGGATATCCGCCCTTATTCCGTCCGAGAAAATGATCTCATTCGTGAGCCTGTCTATCATATAGCAGCGGCGGTCCTTTACCTTAAGAAAGCTGAAGGTCTCATACCACCTGACAAACACCTGTGAAGGGCTTCCGAAGATATCATACTCCACGTCTATCCTGTCGGGGTCCGTCAGAAGTATGCTGTCTATCTCTTCTCTTGATATACTGCTGCGTTCATTTACCCATACCTCGGCATCCAGTATGTTTCCGCTGCCCAGGGAGAATCTCCTTCCCGGCTCCGGAGAGTCTATATAATAATTAACCTCGCCGAGCGTGATCGTATTGGTCACTCCCACCACATTTGTAAGTATCTTCCTTATCCTCGGAAGAAACATCACTGCTTCATCCTCGGCATTTTTTACCTTGCCTCTTTTAATGCGTATCCAGTAGCGCTGTTTTCCTTCAAGCACCTTTGCCTGCATATCGGAAGGCGGTACGAACCATACCGCGCCGGATCTTGAAAAGCTGTTTGTCTGATCCACTATCCTCATCTGCCTGAAGCCCCTTGCGGTACTGTATTCAAAATGGCAGGCAAGCTCATTCATATTTAAGACATCATCCAGTTCAAAATAAATACTGACGGGTCCGTCCTCTATCCTTGAATCAAAGCCGAGATAAAGGGCATCATCCGTATAGCCGGAGCCCGTAAGGACCGTAAAGGAATCCCTGCTGAGAGCAGGCATGTTGATCTCCCTCTTTGCCGTACCGTTTATGGAAAACAGCTTTGACGGGAGCACAAACCTTCCCTCGTAGCTGTAGGCAACCTTAAGCTCCGAGATACGCGGATAATGGTGAAGTGCGGGTCTTAAATAGCAGTTATCGGATCTTGTAAGCCGCAGTCTTAAGCACCTGCCCATATCCGCCCCCACCTCGCTTACTTCCCAGTCTGAGGGGCATATGAAGGTGATCGATATATCATGTGCCGTATCCTGTGTAAATATCCTTGATATATCCCTGCCGCACTGAAGCTTTTTCCAGCCCAGACCGTTGAAATATTCCAAAGAAATCTCATCGACAAATGCCCTTGCAGGCTCATCGGAGGGTAAGAGCTTCGGCTTTCTCTTTACTATCTTAAGCTCAACCTCTTCCTCCTGCTTTGTAAGATACAGGGCGTGATCCTCATAGGTCACATGAAACGAAAGGCTTACCGTTGAGCCGGCCTTGGAAAAATACTCATTCTGTCCTATATAACATTCATTATAGACAGAAAGCGTATCCGTAAAGGGATCAAAGGAATCTGTATTTAAGTCATTTGCACCGTCGGTGACAAATTCCGCGCTTCTTGCCTTACCCGTTGAGGAAATGCCTATGCCCGTAAGCTCCATGGCCTCGGTCACCGGCTTACTGCCCTCAAGTATAACTACCGAATAGCTCTTTGCGCCGTCGCTTATCTTGAAATTTTCACCCTTCCTTTTCAGCTCAAAGGTTTCACCGTCACCGGTAAGCTCCACGCTGTCAAATTCCTTAAAGCCCTCTTTTGCAAAATACTTGAATCTGAATTCACCGGAAAGTATCCTGTCGTTTAATTCCTTATTTCCGGAAAGTCTTATAAATACAGGCTCGTCCGTCACGTCAAAAAGTGTCTCGTGATAAAGGATAAGGACACTCTTTGCGATATTTCCCTTTTCGGAAAAGAGCACGAAGGGTCTTACCAAAGCACCCTCTGTATTGTAGGGATCGGTAAGTACAGGCTGTTCATCACCGCCTACGGGATTTCCGTCCTCGTCCAGAAGCTGCGATCTTTCCAGTATCTCTGCCGGCTTAAATCTGCCCAGAAGCGGAATGACGGTGCCGTCCTCCCTGTCTGTCATAAATATGTCCGTGATCCTCGAATTGGTGACATACAACTCCCTGTCGGTCTCAAACATGATCTGTCTTCCCTCGGAATCAGATGCGGCAGACTGCAGCCTCGTTCCCTTCCTGATCCTCGTTCCCGGAACGGTATTTTCTATAAGTCCGAACCTTACAAGGCTTCCCGCGGGTGTCGCCGGTCTTAATGAAAGATCCAGCATATTTATAAACTCTGTGTGATAGCGGTCTATCATATTATTCATAAGACCCACATTCTCATACATCTGCATGGCAAAAAGTCTGGCAATGACTGAGCCTATGTCCGGATCGTCTTTTTCAAAATGCCACTCCGGAGTATATGATTCCGACAATTCGTCTATTTTTGCCGTGATATCCTCTTCAGTACGCCTGTCTATCTTCACGCTTTTATCTCCTCATCCGCTTCATACATCCTGTTCGGATCGGAAGGATCGTAAAACTCCCTTTCCTCGCCCTCATCCGGTTTGCTGCCTCCGGCTGAATCCAAATAGAACGGAAACACAAGATTTCCCGGGGTATTTGTGGAGGTCACCATATAATTGATGCTTATTACGATCATGCCCTGCCTGTCACGCACATCCATGGAAATCTCCACATCCGACACCCTCGGCTCCTGCTCAAGGATCGTCTGGGTCAGATTTCTCCTTAGGATCGAAAGCATCGTCGTGGTTGTATCCATAAAGGTATAGTCCATTATATCACTTCCGAAATCCGGTCTTGAAAGCCTTTCTGTCCTCTGCGTCATAAGTATGAGATAAATGGATTCCTTTACGCTTTCCTCATCGCTTACCGTCATAAACCTGCCGGTCGCCTTATCTATGGCGGGCGGAAATTTCATGCCCGTTCCCAAAATAGATTTATTGTCTGCCAACTTTCCCTGTCTCCTTTATCCGAGCTTTATCGGGGTTCCCGATACGGTCACCGCGCCGTTGCTTGATACCTTTACCATCGAGGACCCGTCGAGAGTAACATTGGTTCCCTTAAAAGTAGCATTGCCCGAGCTTTCCATTGAGGTGCTGCTGTCGGTCTGTACGGAAAGCTTCTGGGATTTGACGCTTACCGTACCGTTGCTGCCGTTCATCGTCACCGTGATATTGTCTCCGACCTTTATGGTCATTTTCTTATCGGCTGTAATCTGGATATGGCCCTTTTCGGGATCGGTATCCATTACAATGCTGTTCTTTCCTTCCTTATCGCTGATCTTAATCTGCTTTTTTTCGTTATCGAGGATGATCTTATGCGACTGGTTTGAGGTCTCGACCGTGATCTTATCCTTATCTCCCTCGTTTTCACCCTCACCCACTGCCACATCCTCAAAGGTCACGGAATTTCCGTATCTTGTGACTATCTTCTTATACTGGTTCTTTTCGTTTACCGACTTTGTGATTATCTTGTCGTTAACCTTCGGTATGCAGCCTATTATATAAGGTCTCTTAATATTTCCCTGCTCAAAGGTCACGAGTACGAGATCCCCCACCTCCGGTATGAAATAATGTCCCCAGCTGCTGCCTCCCGTAAGCATTGCGACCCGTGCCCATAAAAGCCTTGACTGGTCGGCATCGCTTTCGCCCTCTCCCGACTGCTCCCTTGAAAGGAGGATCACCGATACCTTACCGGGCATATTCTTATCGTAATTTGAGACCACCCTGCCGAGCATCACGCCCATGATACGACTGTCCCCGGTGTCCGTCCTCTCAACCTGTTTTTTTGAAACATCCTCTATTATATCAAATAAAGCCATCCTTAATCACTTCCTATCACGTTTGCGCAGCCTTCTATCTGAGTCACATAGCCGGATCTTGTAAAACTGTGCCTTACCCTTGTAAGATAAAACGAATTGTTCACCGGCCTTCCGGTATTCTTAAGCTGAATGAACCTTCCCGGGGTAAGCTCCGGGATCCCGACCATTTCAACCTCTATGCTCCCGAGCCTGTAATCCACCATATTTTTTAGGTAGCTTAACCTGTAGCCTGCCTCCTCCTTTGTGACGGCGGACGGATCAAGGTATACCAGAGACTGTGCTTCCACCATCTGCTTTGCCTTATTCCCCATGGATATCTTGCTGTTCAGCTTTTCCTTCTTGCCGATGAATTCACCCTTTTCCGACTCAACATTCCTGACCTCCACCGAGCGGACAAGGCCCGTTATGTCATAGCCCACATCCAGACTGTATATGCCCTCATAAGGTTCAAGCTCTATGAGTATATCCTTATTCTTTTTGGCCTCTATAAAGTACATATACTTTCCCGTGCAGAAAAATTCAAAGTTGTATTTTTTCGCCGCCTTTACTATAAACTCGTATTCACTTTCCTCCACCATCTCTACCCTGACATCCGAGGCTCCCGAGCCTGAGGAGCCTGACTGTCCCTGTGAGGACGTCTTATCGGGGGTATCGTTTATCACAAGCTTTATGTAATTTTTTGACTTTGCATCCTTTGTATTTATAAATACATTGGCATCAAGGATCTCCTTTACGGCATCCGAATAATTCGTTGCCTTAAGCCGCTTTGAATGCCGGTTTGACATCATCGAGGCCTTTGCATCCATGGCCGTTATCTCGATGGAAGGAATATCCTCGCTGCTGTCTCTGGGTATAAGGAAATGAACCCTTGCTATAAAGCCCCTGAAAACCCTCTTTACATGAGTAGCGTAGCCCAGGGAGATCGTAACGCAGGAGCCTAAATAAATATAATCCTTGCATTTTGAGATATCAAACTTCTTTGTGTCCGAATCATAGGCACCGACAAGCCTGAAGGTTGCGATCCCCGCTTCAAATCCGCTTGTAAGCTCCACATCCATATCGGTAACGGCAAGGGGTGAATCCTTATCCGTAACGTTTTTATCCCCGATTATGAGCTTTATCTTGGGGTCCATAAAGTTCTCGTATGTTTTTCTCAGATCATCAAATTTTAAATCCGCCATAGCCTTAAATGTTTATCAGATTTCCGACCTTCTGTGAGGTCTTTACAAAGCTCTCGCTCCCGCTTGTATCAAGCATCTTGTCTCCGCCGAAGGAATCAATGTATTTTTGCTGCCACCATGCGAGTGAATTCGGCGAAACCTCCGAATCCGCGCACATTATCGAAAGATTAACCGTAGCCCGTACAGGCTCGCCCAGCACATTAAACATCGTATACTGCGCACCTACCGACCTTAATACACCGCTGTAGGTGAATTCTCCCCAGTGAAAGGTTACAAAACGGGTGTATCTGTTCCTTAAGGCAGCTATAAAGCCTTCCACCTCCGGCTGTACCGACCTTTTCTTTTTTCCCTTTGCGCTCATGACGGCCTTGGCAACACCTGTCCCGAGGGTCGTGGGTGATGCGCTTATCTTATCCGTCATAAAGGCATCCGCGGGGTCGCAGCTGTCAAAAAGGAGGCTCACCGAAAGCGTTATGTTCGTATCTCCGGGAGCATAGGAAACTCCGCCTCCGCCTTTTTTATAATCTATCTTCTGCACCAGGCCTCCGCTGTGTCCGCTCAATGAAAGAGAACCCGGATTAAACTGCACATAAAAAAGCTTCTTCTTCGCGCTTTCAAGCTTTGCCATATCAAGCGCGCTGATAGCCTTTTTCTTGTCACCGCCGGTTATATCCTTTGCGTAATCGACCAGTCCGCCCTTATTGGCCATCGTTCCTTCCGATATACTGTCGGCAGCGTCATCCATAAGTGCCGGACCCTCCACGGGCTTAAGATCACCGTCCTTTAATTTACGGTCCCTTAAGTCCATTACCTCTATCACGGCTTTTTCGACATTCCCCAGCATCGCAAGGCTGTCCTGCTTGAAATTGTCCTTAAAACTGCCGCCAAGATTGGATATTGACGAACCCAGATCAGATAAAAAACCCATTATGCCTCCTACAGCTTAAGATTCAGGAGATTATTGTTTGTCGCCTGCGAAAATATGCCTTCTTTATTACCCTTTTCGGTAAATACCTTATCAAACGCCTTATCCCAGTGCTCGGCTTCATACTTAAACAGCTTATCCACCGCACCGGCTGAATCCGTCCCGTCTCCCTGTCTTATGGACATGCCAAGCGTGCCTCTTACCGGATAACCCTTTTTATTAAACATCGTATAATTAGTGCTGACCGAGGTTACTTCTCCCCTGAAGCTCATATCCCCCCAGAAGAAGATCGCGTGTCTTGCCTGAGGGATGGAAAGCATTGAAAGAAGCCCCTCCATCTGCCTCTGTACCGAAAATTTGCCCTGCAGGGCACTTTTCCCCGCCGCAAGAAGATTTCCGGTAGACATACTCGTCACCGGGTTCCCTTCGAGCATATAGGCATCCTGCACATTCATATCATCAAATAAAAGCTCAAAGGAAAGCGTCGTGGATGCCGGTGTCACTACCTGCTGCACCTGTGTATTCCCCGCGTCTCCGCTGTAATTAAGCTGTCGGCCCGCAGAGGTGTCAAGCCTTAGGGATGAGGGATTATACTGTACCTCAAGGGCTATGTAGCCGGATTTTTCCACATCCTCCTTTATATCCTTAAAGGTGGAGCTTCCGGTTCCCTTTTCAAGGGATTTTTCCGCCTTTTTCATAAGAGCCTTTTCAAGTGCGCTGATATCGGTTATCGCTGACTCAAGATCCTGCGAAAGTGAAAACTTGGCATTTTCTTCTTCTCCGGTTTTTGAGATCCCGTTGGATTTGACATCCCCGAGCTTTTTTACGGAGCGTATGCAGAGCACCGCTTTAACTATATTTCCCGTCGCGCTCCTTCCGATATTCTGCAGCGCCGCACTCTGTCCTACCCCTGAGCTTATGGCTGCCTGCATGGCATCTATGCCTGCAAAAAACACATTAGGCATTTAAGACATCCTCCTTATATACCTCTGCGGCTTTTTTCATCCCTAAGCCTTCTTTCCAGTCTGTGCATAACCTGATCCGATATCACTCCCATCTGTTCATGCACGCCTCTGCTTATCAGTCTTTCTATATCCTCTCTGTCGCGTTCGGTGATGACCGACCCCGACTCGTTTATAACCTGTGTCACATTGCTCCTGCGCTCTTCATTCGTAATTATGTCATTACCTGTGACCTCAACCCTGTTTGTATTCCTCTGAAGCCGTTCTATCGTCTCCTCAAGCTCCTCGGCGCTGATACTTTCCTGCTGCCTTAAAACCATCTGCGCCTGCTCCGGCTCCCTTTCTTTTTGCTCCTGTCTTAAGGGTGCGCTTCCTGCCTCCGCTCTTGCCGTTATCCTCTCAACTTTCTGCCCCGCTTCACTTTCAGCTTCCTCTTTTTCCCTTAATATCAGGCTTTCTGTCTGCCTTACATTCCTGTTTACGGTCTCTATATCCTGCACAAGTCCCGTAAGGTTATTGGTCACGACCGTGTTGCTTGACCGGTAAATTTCCGGATTTTCAAGATACTGCTCTATGATTTCAAAAACCCTTGCCGAATCATCGGGAAAGAGGAGCTTTATCTCCTTAAAGGCCGTATCTCTTTCTTCCTCACTTATCTTTTCCTCTTCCTCAAGTATCTCCTCTAAGGCTTCACTGTCATCAAGAGATACCTTTGATGCCTGCATGGTCCTTTGTGCCGCGTCCCTTCTTTTTCTTCCTTCCCTTACTCTTTCAATAATGCTCCTCATCTGCCTGTAGCGTTCCACATTATTGATATTATAATTATTTATCCTCAAAAGCTCGGCTATAAGAGCCTCCTCCGTATTGCCGGACTCCTGTGCATTAAGGGGCTCCTCCTCTTTTGTCTCCTCCTGTCTTAATACCCTTTCTGAAGCCTCTGTGCCCTCCTGCACCACCGTCCTGTAATATATGTCGGATGAAGTCTGGTTTAAGCGGTTTAAGGTATTTTGCGAAGAGCCTGCAAAAAAGCTTTCATAGTCCTGCCAGACTGCATTATTGTTTATGATCTTCTCATATCCCGTATGGATAAGATTTCTTATCACATCCAGAAATACCGCGGATGAAATGTTTATCTCGGCCGGACTTTTCTGCTCACTGCCGTTAAACACTTCCCTTTCGTACGTATTTTCACTGTGGTAGACGAGCTCCCCTGCAAGATTTATGACTTCCTTTCTTACCTCTTCATCTATTATCCGTCTTTCGGGGTAGGAGGCATTTATGTTATAGCTGTCCCCTTCCCTGTAGGTGCTGCCCCTCTCATCCGTGCCTCTTAAGCTCTGGACGGGACCCGCGTTTATTATTTCGTTTTCATATGTATTGTCATTCCGGTAGATCAGCTCGTCTGTACGGTTTACAGACTCTCTTCTTGTCTCCTCCCGTGTAAAATGTCTTTCGGGATTGCTTACATCACCCTGCCTGTACGACCTTGAATCAATCTCTGTCCTGTTATATACTTCATCTCCGGCCTCATTTACATCACCTGACACATTCAGCCCGGAGTTGTAAATATCTCCCTCATTATGATAGATAAGGGTCTGATCCTGTACGGCTCTTCCTTCGGGCGCTGTGATTTCTTCCTGCCCCTTACTTTCCCTTAGGATTTCCGTATCAATGCCTGCCTCGTTTATTATCTCCCTTCTTATCTCCTCGGCTAATATCCTTCTTTCGGGATAATTTATATCACCCTGTCTTAAGCTTATATTTTCCGTCCGTACATCGGTATGCCTTCCGTCGACGGTTATGTTATCGCCGCCGGTTATATAAGTACCCCTGTCGACCGTAGTTCCTTCCTCATTATATATCTGTGTCTGTCCCTGAGCCTGTACTTCTTCACCTTCCTGTACCGTAAGATATGTTAATATCCTCTCTAAGCCCTCAGAGGTGCTCTTTATCCTATTTTCAAGCCTTTCTTTAAGCCGGCTGTTTACCACCCTCTCGCGTTCAAGCTCCCTGCTTTCCATGCGCTCCGTTACACCGGCATTTTCATTTGTAATATAGGTATCGTCGTTTTTCCTCTTAAGCTCCTCCCTCTCCTGTCTTACAAATTCTCTTGCCATCTCCGTAAGAGTCTTTTCCGGATATGTCCGGCTGTCAATATGTGTCTCCTGAGAGCTGTTATCTGTCAGGTTATAGACATCTCCCTGCTGCTCCTCCTCATATGCCTCCTCCTCGGTGGTAAAGATGAGCGGAAGGATCTCCTTTAAGGTATTTTCCCTTATACGGCTTAAAAATATCTGCTGCGCCGTATAGCTCTGCTCGGAAATTGAATATTCCCTGCCGTCGATACGGTTATCGAGAATGCTTTTATTAAAATTTGAAACTATCTGGTACACCGCTCCGGTCTTAAGACGATCCATGATGATATTATAAAGCGGCTTCCCCTCTTCCCTTACTACCTCTGTCTCCCTGTTTTCACTCCTTGTCTTTAATATGCTCCTTACACTTTCCTCAAGGATGCTTTCGGGAATATCCGTGTCGTTTTCAAAATACGCATTTATGAGCCTGTTTGTCTGCTCCGTTTCCTCAAAGATATTTTTCACCTGACTCATAAAGCGCTTGTCGTCCTTTATGCCTATACTGTTTAAGACATCCGTGATGTATGCCCTGTCCTGATAGGTAAGCTGCGTACTTGTCGACAAAAGGATCCTGTTTATGACATTGTTTATAATGGTGAGCTTTTCTTCATTTTTATTGTTCACGACCGTGCTGCCGGATATGGTCGTCATGCCTCCTCCGGCAAGATATATCTCCGGCGGGGTCGTAAAAAGATGAAGCAGCTCACCGGCTTCGATATTATTCCCCATCAGGGAATAATTGGCAGTCATCCTCTCATAAAATTCCGAATGATCCCTTATAAAGCCGGTCCTTGTCTTTAATTCGATCGGGGCTGTTAATGTAAGCATTTTTACTTATTAAGTTCCTTTGCCATCCTTGCACTGCGGGTCGCAGGATAAACCCTCGGCTCGTTTTTTGTATTCTGATTATGCTTTGCGCTCTGCTTTCCCGAGCCCTGTACACTTCCGTTATACCCCCATGAAACCGGACTCTTCCTTTCGTTGCTGTTTTTCTTTGAGCTTTGCTTTCCGCCTCCTGAAAGGCTTCCGTTATATGCCCACTGCTCGGGGCTCTTCTTTTCATTACTGTTCTTCTTTGAGCTTCCCGCTCCGCCCCCTGAAAGGCTTCCGTCGTAGCCCCACTGTCTGGGATCGGACTTTTCGTTTTTGTTTTTCTTTGAGCTTCCCTCTCCGCCCCCTTCAAGGCTTCCGTCGTAGTCCCAGAGTACCGCGCTTCCTTCGCGGGCAGCCTTACTGTCATTTTCGCTGTGTCTTGTATTTTCAAGATTTTCCTTATTCGGTGAGCCCTTATCCCCTGCATCCCACAGACTCTTTCTGCCCTCCATTGCCGTCTTGCTGTCATTTATGCTGTGAGGCGTGTTATCAAGGTTTGTCTTATTGGGTGCATCTTTAGAACCCTTATCCCACAGGCTCTTTCTGCCCTCCATTGCCGACTTGCTGTCGTTTTTGCTGTGAGGCGTATTTTCAAGGTTTTCCTTATTGGGTGCTTCCTTCGTTCCCTTATCCCACAGGCTCTTTTTGCCT
>JAGBOJ010000035.1 GCA_017633935.1 Lachnospiraceae bacterium
GGCGATCGATAAAAGTCTGGAGGAGGCTGACCAGACCTATGCGACATTTGATGATATCATCAGTTCCGCGGACAGCTCCAAAAGCGTACAGCTTGAGATCGAGCAGGCATCCATGGCGGCAAGCGATGAGCTGAGCTCCTTGGAGAGCAGCTTTGATGCGATAAATTCGGATTACAGTGAGCTTTTGGAATATATCAAAGAGGCGAACAGCCTCGGAACAATGAAGAGCGGAGAATTTGAGCATATTACAAATCTGCTCTCACAGATGATGCCGATACTTAAATCCTGAGTCTGAATAATCCTTAAGCTTAAAACGGCGGCGTTATCATTTGGAATATTTTTGCGGCTGTAATAAAAAAGGCGGGTCAGATGTCTTAATCTGACCCGCTTCACAGTCTTCGGCGTTATGCGGGTGTAGCGGGGATAAATTCATATTCATCCGCGGTCATCATTCCGGAATCAAACTGCACCACATACTGCCAGCCGGAAGATACCATGCTCGCTGATCTTACCGTACCTACTCCGTACTCGGGATAGAGCCTTAAAAGCACCTTGTCCCCTACGTTGAAATGCTGCGGGGGAATGACTGGGCCCCTGCCGCCTGCTGTGCCATTAAGTTCCTCTTCGTTTCTGATCCTTTTATCATCCATTATTTTTTACCTCTTTTCTTTTTTTTTCAGGGTGAAGGTCTGTCCTTATCACCCCTTCATATTATAATATTTTTATATAAACGGCACGATTTTTTTGCCTGTCACTTTAATATACGATATAACCCGGGCAGATGGCAAAAAAACAGGGCCAAGATTTTATTGTACGGTTGATTTTTTGCATTAAAAGGTGCTATAGTAAGTTGATTAAAAATCCATAAAAAGGCAGGTGGTTTATGTGTCTGACAGTCCAAGTCATAAACGGACAGAGCTGAAAAATAAAAATTGACGGGAACCGTGCGAAAACGGCTTATGCAGAGTAACTTCTGTATGCGCGGTTTTTGCACGGTTCCCGGACAGCTATGGCAGATGTCAAGGGGCATTGTGTCATGCTGTGACAGGAGGGAACTATGGAAGATATTAAGGATCTGATTGAAACGAGGCAGTATAACAAACTCCGTCAGGAAATGTCCGGCCTGAATGAAGCGGATATAGCCGCAGAGCTCGGAGAGCTTCCCAAAGAGGAGCTGCCTAAGGTGTTCCGTCTGCTGTCAAAGGATATGGCAGCGGATGTATTCTCTTTTTTTCCAACGGATGTTCAGCAGGATCTGATCACGTCGCTTACGGATATGGAGGCGGCAAACATCTTAAATAACCTGATGGCGGACGATGCGGCGGATCTTATAGAGGAAATGCCGGCAAACGTGGTTAAGCGTATGCTGGCAAACGCCAGTGCCGAAACGCGCAGGGATATAAATCATCTGCTTAAATTTCCGGATAATTCGGCGGGCTCGATAATGACCGTCGAATATATGGACTTAAAGGAGAACTGGACAATTAGCGAATGCATGGAGCGGATACGTAAGAAGGGTCTTGATTCGGAAACGATCTATACCTGCTATGTGCTGGATAAGCAGAGGAAGCTTGTGGGAACGGCGGCATTAAGGTATCTGCTCATAAGCAAGCCGGATGTGACGGTCGGCAGCATAATGAATGATAATGTCATCTCGGTAAATACGCTGGATGACCAGGAAGAGGTAGCAAAGCTCTTCCAGAAATACGACTTTAACTCGATGCCGGTGGTGGACGGGGAGAACAGGCTTGTCGGTATAATCACGGTCGACGATATCGTGGATATCATCCAGGAAGAGGCGACCGAGGATATCGAGAAAATGGCGGCTATCATGCCGTCCGAGCAGAAGCCCTATCTTAAGATGGGCGTGGTGGAGATATGGAAAAAGAGGATCGTATGGCTCCTGTTCCTTATGATCTCGGCCACATTTACGGGAAAGATCATCACGCATTACGAGTCGGCGCTGGGGGCATATATCGTGCTTACAGCCTTTATCCCCATGCTGATGGATACCAGCGGAAATGCGGGCTCGCAGACATCCGTAACCATAATAAGAAGTCTTTCGCTTGACGATATAAAATTTTCCGACCTTTTCAGCGTACTCTGGAAGGAGGTGCGGACCTCGATGCTTACGGGTCTGGCACTGGCAGCGGCAAATTTCGTAAAGCTTCAGGTGGTGGACAGGGTAAGCCCGACCGTAGCCTTTGTTGTCTGCGTCACACTGGTTACAACGGTGTTCTTTGCGAGCGTGATCGGAGCGACATTGCCGATGTTTGCAAGAAAGCTCGGCTTTGACCCGGCAGTAATGGCAAGTCCGCTGATTACGACCATCGTGGATGCCGTATCCCTGCTGGTCTATTTTGAGATAGCGACAACGATGCTGCATATCGCGTGATGAGGCAGACTGTCTGCCGGAGGAGAAATCTTATACAGGAGATTATGAAAAAATGATTCAGAAAAGAGAAGATATAAGAAATGTTGCCATTATCGCTCATGTAGATCATGGCAAGACAACACTTGTGGACTGCCTGCTGCGTCAGAGCGGTGTGTTCCGTGAAAATCAGGAGGTTGCCGAGCGCGTCATGGATTCAAACGATATTGAACGTGAGCGCGGCATAACCATACTTTCCAAAAACACCTCCGTACTTTATAAAAATACGAGGATAAACATAATAGATACACCGGGGCATGCCGATTTCGGAGGCGAGGTTGAGCGTATACTGAAAATGGTAAACGGAGTGGTGCTTTTGGTCGATGCGTTTGAGGGAGTAATGCCCCAGACCAAATTCGTGCTGATGAAGGCTCTTTCGCTTAACCTTCCGGTGATAGCCTGCATAAACAAGATAGACAGGGACGGCGCAAGGCCGGACGAGGTAGTGGACGAGGTGCTTGAGCTGCTTATGGATCTCGGGGCAAACGACGAACAGCTTGACTGCCCGTTTGTTTACGCATCCGCAAAGGAGGGGACTTCCACGCTTGATGTAAATGAGCCCGGAAAGGATATGACGGCGCTCTTTGAGACCATAGTGAACAGCATCCCCGCGCCTGAAGGAGATCCCGAGGCGCCGCTTCAGGTGCTCATTTCCACGATAGACTACAACGAATATGTGGGAAGGATCGGAGTCGGCAAGGTTGACAACGGCGTAATAAAGGTCAATCAGGAGGCGGTGATCGTAAACCACCACGACCCGGCCTTAAAGGAAAAGGTAAAGATAAGCAAGCTGTATGAGTTTGAGGGCTTAAGCAAGGTGGATGTAAAGGAGGCGGGGATCGGCTCCATAGTTGCAATATCGGGAATAGCCGACCTTAAGATAGGAGACACGCTATGCTCACCCGATGCACCGCAGGCCATACCCTTCCAGAAGATATCCGAGCCTACGATATCGATGAATTTTATGGTGAACGATTCGCCTCTTGCCGGAAAAGAGGGAAAATACGTCACCTCAAGGCATATAAAGGACAGGCTCTTTAAGGAGCTTAACACAGACGTATCCTTAAGGGTGGAGACCACCGATTCGACGGATACCTTCAAGGTGTCCGGCAGAGGAGAGCTTCATCTTTCGGTGCTCATAGAGAATATGAGGCGCGAGGGCTATGAATTTGCGGTAAGCAAGGCGGAGGTTATCTATCGCAGGGACGAAAACGGAAAGACCTTGGAGCCCATGGAGACAGCCTATGTGGATGTTCCGGATGAATTTACGGGCACCGTGATCTCGGAGCTTTCGGAAAGAAAGGGTGAGATGACCAATATGGGATCTATCGCCGGAGGGTATACGAGACTGGAATTTAAAATCCCCTCAAGAGGTCTTATCGGCTTCAGGGGACCCTTTATGACCGAGACAAAGGGAAACGGCATCATAAATACGATATTCGACGGATACGCACCCTATAAGGGCGATATAGCCTACAGAAAGACAGGGTCTCTTATAGCATTTGAAGCTGGCGAGGCAGTGCCCTACGGATTATTTAACGCACAGGACAGGGGTTCGCTTTTCATCGGTCCGGGGACACCGGTTTATTCGGGCATGGTCATCGGGGTAAATCCGAAGAGCGAGGATATTGAGGTGAACGTGTGCAAGACCAAGCATCTAACGAATACAAGGACCTCGGCATCCGATGAGGCTTTAAGGCTTACGCCGCCGGTCATTATGTCGCTTGAGCAGTGTCTGGATTTCATAGATTCGGACGAGCTTCTTGAGGTGACGCCGGAGTCCTTGAGGATAAGAAAGAGGATACTCGACCCCACCTTAAGGAAAAGAGCCGGTTTTGCGGCAAAAAACAGGTAGAGCCGAAAGTGCCGCGGTTCAGCGCGTTACAATTCAGCACTGGTCAAGCGCTGAATTGCAACAATAAGTAGTATATTTTGTTACGGATATGTGGTATCATTATATCATTGGTTGTGACTTTTACAGATGAAATTTATTTCGTTTAAAATCGTATTTTAAGTGAGTCAAGGAGGAATGGTATGGCAATTTTTAAGGGATCAGGAGTGGCTATTGTAACGCCTTTTAAGCCTGACGGTGAGGTAAATTACGAGGAATTTGCAAAGCAGATCGATTTTCAGATAAATAACGGGACCGACGCGATCATAGTATGCGGGACCACAGGAGAATCCGCCTGTCTTTCGCATGAGGAGCATCTTGCGGTGATCGATTTCTGCGTAAAGCATGTTAACCACAGGGTGCCGGTAGTGGCAGGAACGGGTTCAAACTGTACGGATACGGCGGTCTATCTTTCGGTCGAGGCCGAAAAGATCGGCGCGGACGGACTTCTCATCGTTACCCCCTATTATAACAAGGCTACCCAGAGAGGTCTTATCGACCATTATAAGATAGTTGCCGGGGCTGTAAAGCTGCCGATAATCCTCTACAGCGTAAAGAGCAGGACAGGGACGAACATCGAGCCGAAGACGGCGGCAGAGCTTATAAACAGTGTGCCGAACATAGTCGGTATAAAGGAAGCCAGCGGAGATATCGGTCAGGTAGCGCGTATCATGGCGCTCACGGACGGAAAAGCGGATCTCTATTCCGGCAATGACGATCAGGTAATACCCCTTCTTTCACTGGGAGGGATCGGCGTTATCTCGGTCGTGGCAAATGTGGCTCCTTCATATATGCACAATCTGGTCATGAATTACCTGAACGGAAGTCCGGACGAAGCCAGAAAGATGCAGCTTAAGGTGCTTGATCTTGTAGATTCGCTCTTCTGTGAGGTCAATCCGATCCCCGTAAAGCATGCGATGAACATTATGGGAATGAACGCAGGTCCGATGAGGAGACCCTTATCTCCGATGGAGCCTGAAAACCTTGAAAGGTTAAAGAGATCCATGAGAGATTTCGGGCTCATACAATGACAAGAGTGATATTAAGCGGCTGCAACGGGCATATGGGGCAGACCATAACGGGCATAGCCGCAGAAAACCCTGACACTGAGATAGTTGCCGGGATAGATATAAACGCCGGGACGGAAAGCGGATATCCGGTATACGACTCGATAGATAAGTGTAAGGAGGAGGCCGATGTCATAATAGATTTCTCCTCACCGGCGGTACTTGATGACCTTCTTTCATACGGGATAAAAAACGGTATCCCGCTCGTGCTATGCACTACAGGTTATGATGAAGCGGCGGTAAAAAAGATAGAAGAGGCATCGAAAGAAACGGCGGTATTAAGATCCGCTAATATGTCTCTGGGAATAAACATTCTTGCAAAGGTACTTAAAGGTATTTCCGGACAGTTAAAGGATGCGGGCTTTGATATTGAGATAGTAGAAAAGCATCACAGACTGAAGAAGGACGCACCCAGCGGAACAGCCCTGCTTCTGGCGGATGCGGTGAATTCATCGGTGTCAAAGAAGCTTGAATATGTTTACGACAGGAGCGGCAGGAGCGAGAAGAGACCGGATGATGAAATAGGGATATCCGCCATAAGGGGAGGCACGATACCGGGTGATCATGATGTGATCTTTGCCGGTACGGATGAGGTCATAACCCTTTCCCACAGAGCATATTCAAAAGCGGTATTTGCAAGGGGAGCAGTTCAGGCAGCGGTATTCCTTAACGGAAAAAAGCCGGGTATGTACAGCATGTCAGATGTAATAAACAATGGATGAGAAAACCTTAAGAATCCTGTCGAGGCAGTTTCCGAATATCGCGGCTGCTTCGACGGAGATCATAAATCTGCAGTCTATCTTAAGCCTGCCCAAGGGAACGGAGCATTTTCTTACCGATATACACGGTGAATACGAGCAGTTTAATCACGTCTTAAAAAACGGCTCCGGTTCGGTCAGGAGAAAGATAGACGAGGAATTTGGAAACACCCTTACGGTAAAGGATAAAAAGGCTCTTGCCACCCTTATCTATTATCCGGAAGAGAAGCTGGAGCTGATAAAGGAGCAGGAGGATAACATAGATGACTGGTACAGGATAACGCTGTACCGGCTTGTTGCCGTCACAAAAAGAGTGGCGTCCAAATATACCCGTTCAAAGGTGAGAAAAGCGCTTCCGAAGGATTTTGCCTACATCATAGAAGAGCTGATCACGGAAAAAGTCGAAGTGCAGGATAAAGAGGGGTATTACAACGCCATCATTTCTTCGATAATCAGCCTTAAAAGGGCACCGGAATTCATCACGGCTCTTTCAAATCTGATACAGAGGCTTGTGGTGGATCATCTTCACATAGTCGGAGATATCTACGACAGGGGACCGGGTCCGCATATCATAATGGATACTCTGCTTAATTATCACAGTGTCGATATTCAGTGGGGAAATCATGATATCATATGGATGAACGCGGCTGCGGGACACTGGGCTTCGATAGCCACGGTCTTAAGGATCTCCGCCCGTTACGGAAATCTTGATATTCTCGAGGAGGGCTACGGCATCAATCTCGTGCCGCTTGTGACCTTTGCGATGGAAGCCTATAAGGACAGTGACTGCTCTGCCTTCAAGATAAAATACAACACTGATTACAATACAAAAGACCTCGATATGGACACAAAGGTTCACAAGGCTATCTTTGTGATACAGATGAAGCTTGAGGGTGAGCTTGTACACAGAAGGCCCGAGTTTGAGATGACCGACAGAAGTCTTTTGGAGCACATAGATTTTGACAGGGGAACCGTTGAAATAGACGGTAAGGAATACGAGCTTAAGGACAGGGATTTTCCCACCATTAAAAGGGATGCGGTAAACCGCCTTTCTCCGGCGGAGATAGAGCTTATGGAAAGGCTTGAAGCATCCTTTGTAAAGAGTGAGAAGCTCCAGAGGCATGTGAGATTTCTATACTCCAAGGGCAGCATGTATAAGACGATAAATTCAAATCTCCTCTATCACGGCTGTGTGCCCCTAAACGAGGACGGGAGCTTCCTTGCTATGAACATAGACGGGAAGGATTATTCGGGGAAGGCTCTTTACGATAAGCTTGAAAGCTATGCCAGAAAGGGATATTACCTGAATCAGGACCCCGCGGAAAGAGCCAAGGGTCAGGATTATACATGGTATATCTGGGCAGGTCCCAAGTCACCGGCCTTCGGCAAGGACAGGATGACGACCTTCGAAAGACAGCTCATCGATGACAAATCCGCCCACAGGGAAACGAAAAATGCGTATTACAAGCTGAGGGACGATGAGAAGATCGTGGACAGGATACTCGAGGAATTCGGACTTGACGTAAGGCATGCGCACATCATAAACGGGCATGTGCCTGTGGAGCAGAAGAAGGGCGAATCGCCGATATTCTGCAACGGCAAGCTCTTTATAATAGACGGAGGCTTTTCAAAGGCATACCAGTCAAAGACCGGGATAGCCGGATATACTCTGGTGTCAAACTCACACGGCATGAGGCTTGTGCAGCATGAGCCCTTTACATCGGCGCGTGATGCGATAATCAACGAGACGGACATTGTCTCGGATTCCGAGATAGTCGAGATGAGGAACAGAAGGATACTTGTGGCGGATACGGATACGGGAAAGGAATTAAAGGAGCAGATAGCGGATCTTGAAGCTCTTGTCGAAGCCTACGAAAGCGGGGATCTGAGGTAGGATGCAGTTCAGGCCATGTATAGATATCCATGACGGCAGGGTAAAGCAGATCGTCGGAAGCACCTTAAACGATAAGACGGGCAGGGCGGACGAAAACTTCGTGAGTGGGGAAAACGCCGCTCATTTTGCAAAGCTTTATAAAAAATACGGCTTAAAAGGCGGACATGTAATCATCTTAAACGCAAGGGGCACCGCCATGTATGATGCCTCAAAAAAGGAGGCGCTTGAGGCGCTTGGGGCTTTTGAGGGCGGTATGATGGCAGGCGGCGGCATAGATGATGAAAATGCCGGAGGTTTCATAGAAGCCGGAGCATCGCATATCATTGTGACCTCCTTCGTGTTCAGGGGAGGAAGGATCGACCGGGATAATCTTTACAGGATTAAAAGCGCAGTGGGAAAGGACAGGCTGTGTCTTGATCTAAGCTGCAGGAAAAAGGACGGGAGATACTTTATCGTTACGGACAGATGGCAGAAATTTACGGATGAGGAGCTTAATGAAGAGATATTAAATACGCTTTCCTTTCACTGCGGCGAATTTCTGGTCCATGCCGCGGATGCCGAGGGAAAACGGAACGGGATAGAAGAAGAGGTCATTGAGATATTAAGGACTTCTCCGATACCGGTGACATATGCCGGAGGGATCAGGAATGCCGGTGATATGAGGCTTATTAAAAGGCTCGGTCAGGGAAGGGTAAATGCGACTGTGGGCAGCGCATTGAAAATATTCGGAGGAGAGATTGATTTGAAAGATATCATTGGTGTAGAATGAATAATAATATGTTCAGGGGGGAAGTAATAGAGTGCATACGGTAATGGTTATAGACGACAGCATGACCGAACTGGTCGTTGCGGAGAAGGCTTTGGAGGGCTCATACAGGATCATGCTCGAGCAGAACGGAAGGCATGCCCTGGATTACCTGAAAAAGCTTACGAAGCTCCCGTCGTTAGTCCTTTTGGACATAGATATGCCTGCAATAAACGGCTTTGAGATATTCAGTCAGATGCGTTCGGTGGATAAGCTCAGGGAAATACCGGTCATATTCGTATCCGGCGCAAACGACACCGCCACGGAGCTTGAAGCCTATCAGCTCGGTGCGGTTGATTATATCGTAAAGCCCTTTGTTTCCGAGATATTAAAGCGTAAGGTCAATCTGCATATCGGGATACTTGAGGATAAAAGGAAGCTTGCGAGCGTTAATTCCACCCTGCAGGACTACAACGAGCAGCTTCAGGATTACAATGACGAGCTTCAGACAAAGGCTTCCGTTGCAACCCAGAGCGTGCAGCAGCTTGAATATTTCCTTGTGGGTATGATCGGGGATCTTATCACGAAAAAGGACGGTTATACGGGTATCCACTGTAAGAGAGTCGCAAAATACATGGAGATCATATTGCGGCAGATGATGAAGGACGGTACGGCACGCTATCCGATAAAGGATGTGGAGATGATACTGATGTGTGCCCAGCTTTTTGATATGGGAAAGATCGGTGTGCCGGATTATATTCTCGAAAAGGTCGGAAAGTATACGCAGGAAGAGTTTGAGATAATGAAGACCCATACCGTGCTTGCCGCGGACTCCATTCAGAAATACGCGTATCTCCTTCCGAATAGTCCGTTAGTGAGCTATTCCTATCAGATGGCGAGAAGTCATCATGAGCAGTGGTGCGGAAGGGGGTATCCCGACGGGCTTGCAGGGGAGAATATACCCCAGCTTGCAAGAATGATAGCGATATGCGATGTTTACGACGCGCTGGTTTCAAAGCGTACCTACAAAAATGCGATGCCTCACGAGCAGGCTTATGCGATCATCAATCAGGCCTCGGGAGTGCAGTTCGATCCTCATGTGGTGGCTGCGTTCAATAAGGTGCATGTGGACTTTTACGATACGTCACAGATCGAGATGCAGTGATCTCAGAAGCGGTTTCAAAATGCGGATAAAAAAGGAGCTCTTTGTAAGAGCTCCTTTAGCTTATCATTTATTGATCAAAGTTTTGTGACGTTTGTTGCCTGAGGTCCCTTAGGTCCTTCCACAACGTCGAATTCAACATCCTGACCCTCATCCAGAGACTTAAAGCCTTCCATGTTAAGCCCTGAGTAGTGAACGAACACATCTTTGCCTGTTTCGTCCGAAATAAATCCGTAGCCCTTCTGGTTGTTGAACCACTTTACTGTTCCTTTCATTGATGTTATACCTCCAATTTTAATGTATGTAAATCTGAATATTGTGTAGTTATGGACACAACAAAAATATGATAACACAAGTATTTTTAATTGTAAATGTATATTTTACAGTACAATCTTTAACGGATGATTCGCGGATGATTTGCGGATGATTTGTTTTACGGCTATTGAACGGGTTTTATAAATTTGATATAATACTGCACGGTGTCAAAAAATTGGAGCTTACATGGTATTGATATATGGATAATGAAGAGATCAGGGAACGTGAGAAAAAAGCACCTGCAAGCTTCAGTGTGCTGATGGTTCCCGATGAAGGCGGAAGTGTGCATTCGTTTCGCACCTCTGCTGATTTTATGATAATAATAGCTGTGGTATTCGTGCTTCTGATCATAGGCGGAGTTTACTATATGATGAAAAATGCCGAAACCGCGGAAGCATTGACAAATGAGAATAATGCCTTAAAGGACCGGATCAGGGCACTTTCGGAAGATGTGATAGTGCTTGAGGCGGATAAGGAAAATCTTGAAAGGGAGCTCCGTTCGGTAAACGCACTTTTGGAGTCTAAGAGTGTGGCGGAGGAAATAGAGCAGCAGACGGAAGAGATGGACTTAAATTACGTGCCCACCTCGCTTCCGGTGGCGGGAACATTATCGGTGCCGTCCCCGTATTCGGAAGAAAACAAGTATATCACATTTACAACCGGAGCGGGCTCAAAGGTAGTCGCAAGCGCCGACGGCAGGGTGGTCTATTCCGGAGAGAGTGTAGAGCACGGCTATGCAGTCAGAGTGGATCACGAAAACGGTTATGTGACTACTTATTATGAGGAGACACAGCCTGTGGCGGAGGAGGGCAAGAATGTACGCCGCGGGGACACGCTTTTTGAAATCGAAGGTGACAACCAGGTTCTCACCTATCAGATAGCATATGAGGATGAGTTTATAGATCCTTATACGGTTATGGATATAGACGGTTGATTTTAGGAGGAAAAGGATGTTTATCGACAGCAAGGACAATGCGTGGCTTGAATACAGCAAGTCTGACAGGGAGGAGTTAAATTCCCTCTGTGACGGGTATATGGATTTCCTGAATAAGGGCAAGACCGAAAGAGAGTGCTTAAATCTTGCGGTTGCAATGGCAAAAAAGGCCGGCTACAGGGATCTTGAGGAAATAATAAGAAAGGATGCAAGGGTAAGGCCCGGAGACAAGATCTACGCATCCTATATGGGAAAATCCATAGCTCTTTTCAATATCGGAAACGAGTCCTTTGAAAAAGGTCTGCAGATACTGGGAGCCCATATAGACAGCCCCAGGCTTGATATAAAGCAAAAGCCGCTTTTTGAGGACGGTGGGATGGTATATCTTAATACCCATTATTACGGAGGCATAAAAAAATACCAGTGGGTCACACTGCCGCTTGCGCTTCACGGAGTGGTGGTAAAATCAGACGGCACCAGCATCAGTGTAAACATCGGCGAAAAGGACACAGACCCGGTATTCTGCATAACAGATCTTCTGCCGCATCTTGCATCAGAGCAGATGGAAAAGAGATTTTCCAAGGGCATAGAGGGTGAAAGCCTTGATGTGCTCATCGGCAGTATTCCGGTCAAGACAAAGGAAAAGCAGGCTGTTAAAGCAGCCATGCTAAAGCTTCTTAAATCAAAATATGACATAGAGGAAGAGGATTTTATGTCGGCGGAGCTTGAAGTGGTGCCTGCCGGCAAAGCAAAGAGCCTCGGTCTTGATGAGTCCATGATACTGGGCTACGGTCAGGACGACAGGGTCTGCGCCTATACCTCGCTTGCGGCATTTTTCTCGGTGCCCGATGTGGACAGGACTGCGGTATGTCTGCTTGTGGATAAGGAGGAGATCGGAAGCGTGGGAGCTACCGGTATGAAATCCAAATTTTTTGAAAATGCCCTCGCGGAGATAATGAATGCGGCAGGTGAGTACAGTGAGCTTGCTTTAAGGAGATGCCTGTCACATTCAAAAATGCTTTCAAGTGATGTGTCCGCGGCCTTCGATCCGTTATACGCTTCGGTTTTCGATAAGGCTAATTCGGCTTATTTCGGAAGGGGTGTCGTATTCAATAAATATACGGGAGCGCGCGGAAAGAGCGGCTCAAACGACTGCAATGCGGAATTTTTTGCTGAGATCAGGAATATCTTAGAAAGCAGGAATGTGGCTTATCAGACCTGCGAGCTTGGAAAGGTGGATGCCGGGGGCGGCGGTACGATAGCATATATCATGGCTCTTTACGGAATGGAGGTAGTCGACTGCGGAGTGGCGGTGCTTTCAATGCACGCTCCGTGGGAGGTGACCAGCAAGTCCGACATATATGAGGCCTGCAAGGCCTACAGGGCATTTCTTTCGGTATAAGGAGCCGGGTTATACCGGTTAAGGTTAATGAGTGCCGGCGGCACTTAAGGTCAGGGGGAAGGTTTACTTTCGGTGGTCAATCCCGATCACAGCAATGGAAGCGGTATTGATCTTGCCGTGACAGTCGATTGAATTGTGTTATGAGCAGGAAAAAGAGTATTGCACTTATAATTGAACAGTTGGAGAACAATTTCTTTGCCAATATAGTTCAGGGGGCAAAGATGGCGGCTCAGGAGCTGGGCCTCAATCTTCTGGTGGTGGAGTTCGGCCGCGTTCACACAAAGGGTCATAAAAAGGAGCAGCGTTATCAGGATTATCATTATGTGGATTATCAGAGAAACACTCTTATTTCTCTGGCAAATACCGGCGGTGTGGATCTTGTTGCGCTGGGACCGGGCACGCTGTGTGACGACAGTTCGGCCGCAAAGGAGCTTTTAGAGCTTATAGCAGATAAAAAGAAGCTGATAATATCGGATAATATACCCGGATGCGCCTGTATCCGTTATGATAACAAAAAGGGCATAAAGGAAGCTGTAAGATACCTTGTGAAGGAAAAGCACTGCTCAAGGATAGTGATGCTTGCGGGACCGAAGGACAACGACGATGCAAACGAAAGACTTGATGCCTACAGGGAGGCAATGCACGAAAACGGTCTGACGATCTCGTCCGGTATGATAAGCTACGGTGAATTTACGGCAGCGGAAAGCATCAATGCCGCAAGGGAGCTTATGGAGAAAAATCCCATGGCGGAGGCCTTTGTCTGCGCAAACGATGCCATGGCCATAGCGCTTTACAGGCTGTTAAAGGAAAAGGACATACGTATCGGAAAGGATGTGTATGTTGTAGGCTTTGATAACGGCGTGGAATGTATGCAGGTGGAGCCTCAGCTTGCAAGTGTTAATGCGGATTCCGTCAATCTCGGATATGAGGCGATGATCATCGGCTCGAGGATGATAGACGGGGAATCGGTCGGTATGACCGTTACGGATTCTTATTTTGTACCGAGACCGTCCTGCGGTTTTGAGCCGTACAGCGAGCTTATGCAGTTTGAAAAGCGCAGGGATATCGGTGTCAATACCTTTTATGATATTGACAGGCTCTGTGACAGGATAGTTGAATATATATTCACGGGGATCACCCATGACTATCAGTCGGAATGTCAGAAAAAGCTTATCGAGGATTCCATCAGAAGGATCATAAGCCGGTATTTCGGAAATGTGGTAAAGAGAAATACTTCTGATGATATTTATAATGAGTTCGCAAATATGATAGAGCGCGGCGGACTTGAATATATGGACCCGAACAGGCTCTTCAGGGTGTTTGATACCATTTACAATATGTACTGCACCAAGGATATGACCATGACCGGAAGGTCGGAGATAGAGCATCTCCTTGCAAAAATGAAGAGAAAGGTTGTGGAGCTGCTTTCGGTAAAGGCAGAGAATATCCGTAAGATAGATGAAAATGTGGAAAGAAACATTACCCGGTTTTTCGTGAGTCTGATGAGTCTGAGCGGAGGCATGGAGAATGAATGTCTCGGAGTGCTTAAGTCCCTTGAAAAGCTCGGGGTTATAAATGCGTATCTTTATATGTATGATGAGCCTGTACTGAACAGGGAGGATGATAAATGGGTCCTTCCGGAAAGCCTTCTGCTTAAGGCATACAGGAACCGTGAGGAGGGTGCCGTCAGCGTACCGAGGAGCAGGCAGAGGGTGAGCCGCGATGAGATCATCGGAAATCTTATACTGACGGGCAGGATTCCGGAGACCTTTGTAGTCATCGATCTTTTCTATGATGTATGGCAGTACGGATTTATCCTGCTTGATATAACGAATGACTATTATCAGGGAATGGATATAATAGGCTATCAGCTCTGCAATGCCGTACACGGTATGGTAATGCGTGACAAGGAAAGGAAGTATCTTCTTGAAAAAGAGGAGCTTGCCGAAAAAGAGCTTTCCTATATCAGCGAGGAAATCGATGTGGCAGGCTTCCTTGACTTAAGAGAGTTTGAGGGAATGGCCGAATCAATGATGCCGGATTCAAGAGGGTCGATCATGGGTGTGTCCGTGATGGGAACGGGCTCACTTATCGAAATGGACAAGGAATACGGCAGCAGGTCGGTAAAGGATATGATAAAGCACTGCGGATCGATACTTAAGGAGAACTGTCCGGGAGAAAATATTTTCGGATATATGGGTAACGGAGTGTTTGCTTCGTTCGGGCTTTTTGATGATCCCGAAAAGATAGTGGAGATAGCCGGACAGATCAGTACAAAGGCCGGAGAGCTGTTCGTTCCGGTTAAGACTGCAGTTTCCGCCTTCAGATATCATGAGGAGCTTAAGATCAGGGATATCCTTTTAGAGTCCGTGGACAGGATATCTTAAGAAGCATTTTCTTAAGAATCGGGCATCATGTCGATCAGACGCTCTATGAGCTGTTTTTTGACATAGACATCGGCACTCAGCAGGCATATTAAAGAGAAGAAATCGAGATAATCGGTCTCCGATGAGAGGTTCTTTGAGAAATCCTCGGACATACGGATATAGTTGTCAATTTCCTTTTTATACCGGGGGTACATTTTTTTGGCTTCGGTAAAGGTGGCGGTATAAATGTCCTCAATGGATACGCCGCTTTTTTTACCGCCGAAATATTCATCCCGCAGGGGCTTTAGGAGCTTGTCGATATCGCTTATTGACAGTATATTTTTCAGGTAATAGATAAAGATAAGGAGCATCATATGCTCTTTATTGTATTTTTTCTTTTCCGGCGGCGGGAGCAGGTCATTTTTGGCATAGTTGTTTATCATGGTCTTGGTCATTATCTTGTCGTCGGCATGCCTTTTGGTGGAACTCAGATGACTTTCCATAAATGTGGTAACCTGATCCATGTACAGATCAATATTGGGGATATCATCGGCTCTTATATAGTCGGCGGTATCCAGATATGAGTAAAGCTCTTTTAGGATTTTTTCGGTTTCGTATTTCATAGAGTGATTATACACCCTATGTAAAACAGTTTGCAAATATGATTCGGAACACCTTTTGACACTGATGTCATACCATAGGAGAAATTTATGACAGATTATGAAAAAGAACTGAATGAAAAGCAACTGCAGGCGGTAAAGACCTGTAAAGGACCGGTGCTCATACTGGCAGGTGCCGGAAGCGGAAAGACAAGGGTATTAACCTACAGGACAGCCTATCTTATTGATGAAATGGGGGTAAAGCCCTTTAATATCATTGCGCTTACATTTACGAATAAAGCCGCTAAGGAGATGAAGCAGAGGATCGGTAATATGTGCGGACCGGATGCCGGAGGGATATGGATTTCCACCTTTCATTCGACCTGTCTGCAGATAATGTTCCGTCACGCCGAAAAGCTCGGATATCTGCCTAATTTTGAGGTGGCGGACGGGGCAGATCAGAAGAGCATCATACATGATGTCTGCAAGAGGCTGAACATAGATACAAAGATGTACAAGGAAAAAGCGATCTTAAATGCCATATCATCCGCAAAGGATGAGCTTCTTACGCCTCAGATGTATGCCTTAAACCATGAGGGGGATTTCAGGAAGAGGGCTTACGTGGATGCATATCTTGCATATCAGGAGCAGCTTAGAAGAAACAACGCAATGGATTTCGATGACCTGATCATGAACACGGTGGAGCTGTTTAAGACTTATCCGGATATACTTGAGCAGTATCAGGAAAAATTCAGGTATATCATGGTAGACGAGTATCAGGATACGAATTCTGCCCAGTTTGAGCTTATCAGATTACTTGCGGACAGGTATAAAAATCTCTGTGTCGTGGGAGACGATGACCAGTCGATCTATAAATTCCGCGGGGCAAATATCAGGAATATCCTTGATTTTGAGCTGATATATAAAAATGCAGCGGTCATAAAGCTTGAGCAGAATTACCGTTCCACCTCCAATATACTCGAAACCGCGAATGCTGTCATTTCAAATAACAGGGGCAGGAAGGTAAAGAAGCTGTGGACGGATCACGAGGGAGGCAGGAAGATCAGGTTTAAGCAGCTTGATTCGGCTGCAGGCGAGGCATCCTATGTGGCTGATACCATTAAGGAAAAGGTTGAAAAGGGAGACTGTACATATAATGATTTTGCAATACTTATGCGTACAAACGTGCAGTCAAAGGAATTTGAGGATGCCTTCAGGGTAAGAGGGATAAATTATGAGCTTGTAAAAGGACTTCGTTTCTGGGATAAAAAGGTCATAAAGGATGTGACCTCGTATCTGCTCACTGCGATAAACGGGGTGAATGATATGAGGACCGCAAGGATAATAAATGTGCCGAAGAGGGGGATTGGCGGTGCCAGCATAGAAAAGCTTTCCGCTTATGCGGCCTTAAACGATATGAGTCTTTTGGATGCCTGCATAGCTCCGGAAAACTGCGGGATAGGAGGAAAGACAGCGGCTTCGCTTAAGGATTTTTACAAATGCATGAAGGAGCTCAAGGGAAAAGCAGGTCAGATGAGGCTTTCCGATTTTACGGATCTTGTGATGAAGGAGAGCGGCTATCTTTTTTATCTTGATGAGGCAGCCGAGACCCATGAAGAATATGTGGAGATGACGGAATATATCGATAAGCTTAAGGAGGCTTTGGATGAATACGAGGATAATACGGAGGAGCCGGATATCATTGATTTTATGAGGATAAACGGTGTGGAGGGAAATAATATAGATACAGCCCTTGACGAAAAGGATGAGGAACGGGTTAAGGTTATGACGATGCATAATGCCAAGGGCCTCGAGTTTCCGTATGTTTTCATGGTAGGTATGGAGGACGGACTGTTTCCGGGATATATGGCTGTAAGCTCAGAGGATGAAGAGGAGATAGAAGAGGAGAGGCGCTTATGCTATGTGGCGATCACAAGGGCGATGAAGGAGCTTACCGTCACCTGCGCCAGAACCAGAGTCATCCACGGTGAGACGAAATATCAGGCTACCAGCAGGTTTATAAAGGAGATGCCTTTTGGACTGCTTGATTATAATATTAATCCCGAAAAGACGGAAAGACCCGTAAGGTTTTCAGACGGCAGTACACAAAACCGGCCGGTCTCACCGCAAACCGGTTACTTGCATCCCGGACAAAGTGTCTTTGTACAGTCTGCCGGGGGATACGGTGATGTCAAAGGGCATGGCACGGGGAAGCTTAAAGCCGAAAAGTGGAGGGGAGAGAAGATCAAGCTCGGAAGCCAGATAGAGATCAAGGAGCCTGATTACAAAGCCGGAGACCGTGTGCGCAGCTTTAAATGGGGTGAAGGTACGGTACTTTCCGTCACAAAAGGAGAAAGGGACTATGAGGTGGAGGTGGATTTTGATTCCACGGGTGTGAGAAAGGTCTTTGCGGGGTTTGCTAAATTGAAGTTATTGTGATAAAATATTTTGTGTTGCAGAGATTTATTACCGGAAACGGGTATGTGATAAAATGATTATCAAAGGAGAAAGGCGGCGCAGTTATGGGATTCTATAATGATAATAAAGACAAGATCGATGAGCTGATCTCAATCGCAAAAAACGGAACAGAAGATTTTTTGGGAACCGTGGGACAGAAGAAGGATGAGCTTTTAAGGAATGCAAGGGAGCTCAAGGATGTAAAGGCCAATGATATACTTGCGGCAGTTAAGCTTAATGAGCTGGTAAAGAAGGAAGAAGAGCCCAAAAAGAAGAGTCCGGTAGTTACGATATTGGCTATAGTCGGTGCGATCACGGCGGTGGCTGCCATCGCTTATGCGGTTTACAAGTATTTTGCACCGGATTATCTCGAGGATTTCGATGATGATTCGGATTTCGATGATGACGATGATCTGTTTGAGGATGAGGATTTAGAGGATCCGATCAGATAATGAAAAAAGGAAATATATATGTGGGAAAGGTGAGTCATATCGCCTTTCCCAACAAAGGGATCGTTTTTGCCGAGGGTGAAAAGGTGGTCGTTAAGAATACCATACCGGGGCAGACGGTTTCTTTTATTTTGACCAAAAATAAGACGGGTCTTAAGGAAGGACGGCTCCTTTCCGTAGAAGAAAGATCCCCTGCCGAAAGCTGTGATAAGACCTGTGAGGTATTTGAAAAGTGCGGAGGCTGCATCTACCAGACCATCCCCTACGAGGAAGAGATCAGGATTAAAGAGGGTCAGATACGAAGACTTTTTGAAAACTATTTTTCCGTCACACCCGAGTACAGGGATGTAGATACAGATGATATTTTTTTACCGATAAAGCCTTCACCTGAAAGCAGAGGATACCGCAATAAGATGGAATATTCCTTTGGTGATGAGGTTAAGGGTGGAGAGCTTACACTCGGTATGCATGTTTCGGGGCATTTTAACGACATTGTCAATACCGGAGGCTGCAATATCGCTCATGAGGATTTTGAGAGGATAAGAAAAGCCACGAGAGATTTTTTTGCCGGAACCGGAATCCCGTTTTATCATAAAAATTCCGGCGAAGGGGTTTTAAGACACCTGCTCTTAAGACGCGGGACGGCAACCGGTGAGATCCTCATAGGGATAGTGACAGCTTCTTTTGATGAAACGGAGATGGGAGAGGTTCTTGGAAGTTATGTAAACTGCATCAAAGAGCTTGATCTTTCCGGTGAAGTGGTCGGCATAATAAATATCATAAACGACAATTCGGGAGATGCCGTTAAAGCGGATGAGGTGCGTCTGCTATACGGGCGGGATCATTTTTACGATGAGGTTCTCGGGCTTAAATTTAAGATTACCCCCTTTTCTTTTTTTCAGACAAATACAAAGGGCGCGGAGGTACTGTACAGTACGGTCAGGGAGTTTGTAAGGGAAGCACTTGAGGAGGAGTCGGGCGGCTCCTTTGATAAAGGCATGGACAGTGCCGGTGATGCTTTTACCGGCGGAGTGCGTACAGGCACGGTTTTTGATCTGTACAGCGGTACGGGTACCATTACCCAGCTCTTATCCGGCTGTGCCGAGAAGGTGACGGGTATTGAGCTTGTGGAAGAGGCTGTGGCAGCGGCTCGTGAAAATGCAGGATCGAACGGTATTAAAAATGTCGATTTCATTTCGGGTGATGTGCTGAAATGCCTTGAGAAGCTCGATGTAAGACCGGACATAATCATAATGGACCCCCCGAGAGAGGGTGCCGTTAAAAAGGCCCTTGATAAGATACTTAGCTACGAGGTGAACCATATAATATATGTTTCGTGCAAGCCAACCTCTCTTATCAGAGATCTTGAGACCTTCACCGAAAGAGGCTACCGCATTAAAAAAGCGGTCCCCATAGATATGTTTCCGCGGACGGGGAATTGTGAAACGGTGGTTCAACTTTCCAAGGGAGATATCGACAGAGACAGCTCGGAGAGAAAAAGTATTGTGAAGACCGATGATATTGGAATGATCAGCGGGTACAACAAAGGGAATAAAGCGCCCGAGACAACAAACGTAAAGATAGATTTCTCCCTGGAGAACATTGATCTGTCGGAGCTCAGAGGGCGCTAAAGGTCCGGAGGACCTTTGTTCAGCGCGGACCGAAGCGGAGCGGAGACAGCGACATACGAGCAGATAAAGGATTATGTTAGGGAACAGACGGGTTTTCGAGTGTCTACACTATACATTTCTCAGATGAAGAGAAAATGTGGTCTAGAGGTTAGGGAAAGCTACAACAAGCCCAAGTCAGAAGATGCCAAACAGCCGCAGTGCACACCGGAGAAAGAAGCGGCAATCATGCAGGCACTTAGACATTATGGGATGATTTAAAGGAGATTATGCAAAGGATCATCATTGAGTGCGCAGATTAATGATCTGAGCTTGAAGATGAGTGTATTTGTCTGGGAAGGTGGGAATAAAACGATGCCAAATATGAATTATCCGGAGAGCGACTGGAAACTTTTTAGAAGCAAAATATCGGATTGGCAGGAAGCGTATATGGAAAAACTCTGCAAAGAGTATATTGATATTTTAAGCGCCGATGGCAGTTCGGCAGACAGATTTTGGGCAGTGGAAGAGCGCATAAAGGGAGATAGGAAAAAAGTCGGAGTGCAGGCTGAGATACGGCGCTCACAGATGTTTTATAATATTGTTTCGCTTATCCGAGAGGGCGCAATCTCTTTGGAAGATCTGGACGGATTTAGCGAAGAACTAAAGCAGGCTGCAGAAGCAAGTATGAATTGGTGAAAACATGGGAATTATAGATATAGCCAGCAGTAAATCTGTATGGCGAGGTATGGATTATTATAAACAGAAAAAGGTTCTTTCATGCGAAGAGAATGATGATGGAACTTATGAAGGTGATGTGGCTGGAAGTGATAATAAGAAATATCATGTTCATCTTGATATGATTCATCCACGGAAATCAAAATGCAATTGCCCCTTGGCGAATGGTAAGCAGATCATATGCAAACACATTGTAGCTATGTCTTTTTGCGTAGACGCATCTGAAGCAGACCGCTTTAAGAATGAGAAAACCATATATGCATCAGAGGAAGAAGAGCGCAGGGCAAAGCGGTATGATAGCTATATGAAAATGGCTAAATACATGTCTAAAGAAGAACTTAGGGAAGCGTATGTCGAGGCTATGATTGAATTGGAAGAAGTTCATCGCAAAGAAAAGCATGGAAATAAGGGATAGGGTAACTGTCTATTTAAGGGAGACTGGTTATGAAAATAGAGATGGATAATGATTTCAGAGGAAATGCGTATATCATTCAAAATGAGGATGTTCTCTTGAAATTCAGCGGAGGATTTGCGGATCTGGCGAATGAGATACCGAATACTCTTAATACAAGATTTGCAACTGCATCCATGGGTAAAACATTTGTTGCTGTGGGAATTCTTCAACTGATCGAAGCCGGAAAACTAAAATTTGAAGATAATCTGGGGGATATCCTTGTTATCAATTTGAAAAGCATTGATCCGGGTGTTACGGTAGAACAGCTGTTGAATCATACATCAGGTGTTCCGGATTATTTCGATGAGTCAGTCATGGATGATTATGAGGCTCTTTGGACAGATTATCCTAATTACAGGATAAGACATAATAAGGACATGCTCCCGTTGTTTATAGATGAACCCATGATGTATCCGAAGGGTGAGAGATTTCAATATAATAATTCCGGGTATGTACTGCTCGCTCTGATCATGGAAAAGATTACGGGGGTAGATTTCGACATATATCTGAAAAGAAATGTTTTCGATCCGTGTGGTATGGATTCTACTGGATACTTCGAATTTGATAAACTGCCGGCAAAATGTGCAAACAGCTATATCTATTGTCCTGATACAAAAGATTATCGCACAAATATTTATTCCGTTGGTGCCAAAGGTACCGGTGACGGAGGAGCATTTGTTACGGTAGAGGACATTGTAAAGTTCTGGAAAGGACTGATCGGGCATAAGCTGCTTTCTGAAAAAATAGTATCGGCGATGTTTTCCAAACAAAGTGGTGATGGGAAAGATCCTGAAGAGGGGTACTATGGATACGGTGTATGGATCATCGACAATCCGGATGGACAGGACTATGTGTATATGCAGGGAATTGATGACGGAGTGAGTGCAATCTCCGAATATAATCCTAATAACGGGATGATCACAGTCATGCTCAGTAATTACGGGGATAATGTATGGTCAAGAATGAGAAAAGTCAGAAAGGAAATGTATTAGCATTTTCATGAAGAATGCTCGAAATTCCATATGGCGCTGGGATCTGAGGAAGCAAATCGGATCATATGTTTCAGGAAGGATATATGATACTTATGTTCGATGGTGTGCAACTTATAGTTGCACGAGTTGCAGAAAGAGCGCTTTCGGGTTGGTGGAGCGATTCGCATATATCAGGTAATCTATATTTGCAACGCGGGGCACAAACGAAAACAGCAAGTATAGATGATAAGGAGGATCAACATGAGTTTTGGAAAAAATCTTCAGTATTTACGCCAACTTAGCAGAAACATGACACAAGAAGCTCTTGCGGAAAAGTTAAATGTAAGCCGCCAGACAATCTCAAAATGGGAAATGGATTCGGCGAACCCGGAAATGGATAAAGCGCTTGAAATATGTAAGATATTTAACTGTTCTTTGGATAATCTTTTCAGGGAGGAAATGGACAAACGCAGTGTTGCATATTCAAATCTGCGTGTGGAAGAGGTCGCAGGATTCCGATACATAGAGCATACTGTGATCAGTATGGATCCGGAAAGTGATGCGATAAACCGCCTGTATAAAATAGCGGAGGAAAACGGGATCGAAAATCCGAGAGTGATCGGATGGGACTTTCCAAATCTTTCACAGGAGCAGATGAACGTCTTTAATATGCATGGGTATACAGCAGCTCTGATACTGTCTGACGGATTGAAGCTTGAAGGGATGAATATCAAGGAACAGTCTGCTCATAAATACGTTGCGATTCATATAGACAGACCCTTTGATAATCCGTTCGTTACAATACCGGGAGCTTATCACACCCTGTTTGATTTCATGAGAACCAACGGTCTGGAACGTGTCGAGAGTGGAGTGATCCCGTGTTATGAAACGGACGGGGAGAGCATGGATGTTTATATTGCATGTAAGTAAGGGATAGTCTATGAGTTTACAGTTATTAAAGGTGGGTACCCCGGATGCGTTGACGTTAACCGGAATATCAAAGCGTGCGTTTGATAGTGATATTTTAGTCGGAGCGGAATCAACGGGAGGACCTCCGGGATATATGTCGGTACCGTTTCATACAAAAATGGCAAGACAGGATCATCGGGAAATATATATCAAAGAATTCTCGTCATGGCTTTTGGGGAAAAGGAGCAATCGATGCAATTAGCAGCAAACTCGATAAGGATTTGCCGGGTCTTAGGGGATTTTCGCCTAGAAACTTGCGAAATATGCGCACCTTTTATGAGGAATGGAACACTGTGTTCGAGGCGGATGTGGCGCAGTTGTCTGTGGAGGATAATTTGGCAGATGCATCTGCCAAATTAGAAGCTGATCGTGAAATCGAAATTTGGCAGACATATCTGCCAAAAAGAACGGATTTCAAATCAGAAAACTTCTTCTCAATCGGTTTTTCTCAGCACATTCTGATTCTGAGCAAGATCAAGGTTGTTGAAGAACGCCTTTATTATATAGATCTTTGCGCACAGGAAAAGTATACATACGATATGCTGAAGAAGCATATTCTTGCCGATGATTTTCATCACAGAGGACTGCTTTCCAACAATTTTAAACAAGCTATACAGAGCAAGATCGGGACTACGGTTGATACTTCGGACATGGAGAAGGAACTGTCTGTGGTTTCTGCCAAGCTCCACCAGGCAGAGGCTATCAAGACACATATCGAACAGCAGATGGACAGTCTGGATGTCAATACAGCTCATTATGAGAAGAAGATTGCAGATTTACAGAGGCGCCTTGATTCCCAATATGATACGATAGATGAAACAGAACAGGCTATAGCAGAGGTCAGAGCTCAGATACTTGATCTTAAAAAGAGCAGTATTTCTGCCGATAGTATATATGAGTTTTTGCTTCATTTTGATGAGATATACAGGGAATGTACCGATGCGGAAAAGAAGAAGTTCATGCAATCTTTCGTGGACCGTATCGAACTCTAGATGTACGATTTTAATATGTCAAAGCCAAGCGAGACAGAGAAAAGAGCCGGACTGATTCAAAAAATGTTCGGGAGCGTGGGAAAGGATGTTTGGATTAATCAGCCTCTGACATTGGCAGTAGGGTCAACGGTTACGATTGGAGACGGTACATATATTAATTCCGGTATGACGTTCATTGATGATTACAAGATTACTATCGGAAAAGGTTGTCTTTTTGGAACGAATGTTACGCTCTGTACAACCGGTCATCCGATTGATCCTGAGGAACGTACCAAGGGAAGTATGTATTCCTTTCCTATTGTGATCGGAGATGGCGCATGGATAGGGGCAGGTGCGATTATACTTCCGGGCATCACGATAGGAGAATATGCAGTGATTGGTGCGGGATCGGTGGTGACAAAAGACATACCGGCATATACCATAGCTGCCGGCAATCCATGTAAGCCAATCCGAAAGATTGATGATCATGATAAAGAGTATTATTTTAAGGAGAATAGATTCGATGAAAATGAGTAATGTTGAAAGAAGAGACAGGGAGCTGGTTTATATTTCAGATGATGAAGTGTTTGAGGAACAGAAGATCACAAGAAGGCTTACGCAGGAACTGAATACTGTAGATCGGTCTGATTTTGCTTCCATAAAAAGAATTGTAAATGAACTTCTTGGAAAGTCAGACGGGGAAGCCTTTATCAATCCGCCGTTCTATTGTGATTACGGTACTCATATAGAAGTGGGAAAGAACTTTTTTGCAAACTATAATTGCACGATGCTTGACGTGGGCAGGATCAGGATCGGTGATAATGTGCAGCTTGCTCCGAACGTAGCAATCTATACGGCAGGTCACCCGGTTCATCCTGCCACCAGAAATACGCAGTATGAATATGGAATAGATGTCACAATCGGCAATAACGTGTGGATTGGTGGTAATGTCGTGATATGTCCGGGAGTGATCATAGGTGATAATGTCGTGATCGGTGCAGGCTCTGTCGTTACGAAGGATATTCCTGCATGGACTGTGGCTGCCGGCAATCCGTGCCGTGTAATACGAAAAATAACTGAGGCAGACCGTAATAAGCACTTTGCAGGCCGGGAAATCGATGAAGAAGCATGGTTGGATATCCTAAGAATAGAGAAGGAAGAAAATGATAACGAAAAATATCCTGTTGCGGAGTAGAAAAATGTTTGCTGATTATCATGTTCATACGTATTATGGTGATGATTCGGAAACTCCTATGGAGACACAGGTGGAACGGGCTATATCATTAGGGCTTCGTGAAATCTGCTTTACGGATCATGTGGATTATGGGATCAAGCGAGACTGGGATGATCCCCGGGGAATGGAATATCGAAAAGGAGGTCCCGGAGAACCTGAGCGTATGGCACTTGCAAATGTAGATTATCCCCGATATTTTAAAGAAATTGAAGAATTAAAAAGAAAATACAAGGATCAAATAATTATCCGCGCCGGGCTTGAGTTTGGAATACAGACGATCACCATACCTCAGTATGATAAGCTTTATTCAAAGTACGGAGACAAGCTTGATTTTGTGTTACTTTCTGTTCATCAGGTCGATAATCAGGAACTATGGACACAGGATTTTCAACGAGGAAAGACTCAGGAGGAATATAACAGGAGGTATTACGAAGAAATACTTGCTGTTATAAATCAATTTAAGAATTATGATGTGTTGGCGCATCTTGACTTAATCCTTACAATGTCATTTCCAAGAAGATTGTTAAAGTAATTGTCTTCGGAAATAGTAGCTGCCTGTAAAGTTTTCATGTAATGATCTTCATCAGAAATGCCCTTGTTTTGAAGGCGGACTCTTGTCTGTTCAATCATTTTATTGATGTTCCTGAATTGCATTCCAGCAAGATTATCAACATAGATTTCCATGTCTGAAAGAAAATTAATAAATTCTGGATGCTTTATCATTTCACAAATTA
>JAGBOJ010000004.1 GCA_017633935.1 Lachnospiraceae bacterium
CTCAACCCTTTTTAAGTATGCGATCATATCATCGGCAGGTATTGAGGTTCCGAGGAAATGATTGATCCTCTCCGGTTCAAATTCGATCTTCTTTTCCGCAGGAAGACTGTCGTATACATCGACCCTGCCTCCGACCACTTCTCCGCAGCCGAGCTCCTCAACAAGAAAACACGCCCTTTCCATGGCATCGTAAGCGTTGTTTGCATCAAGCCCTTTTTCAAATATACTTGAAGCATCCGTCCTTAAGCCCACTCTCCTTGCCGACTTTCTGATATTGGTACCGTTAAAGGTTGCAGCCTCAAAAAGCACGGTCTTTACATCATCCGTGATCATTGAGTTTTCACCGCCCATGATCCCTGCAAGTCCGACTGCCTTTTCACCGTCGCAGATAAGCAGCACATCCTTATCAAGCTGCCTTTCCACCCCGTCCAAGGTTGTAAATTTCTCTCCGTCCTCTGCCCTTTTTACGACGATCCTCTTACCCGCGATCGTCTCATAATCGTATGCATGCATGGGCTGTCCGTATTCGAGCATCACATAGTTTGTGATATCCACAAGGTTGTTTATCGGTCTTATGCCGCTTGCCCTTAACCGCTTTTTCATCCAGTCGGGAGACTGTCCTATCTTTATATTCTTTACTACTCTTGCGACATATCTCGTACAGAGATCCCTGTCCTTTATATCTACGCTTATGTAGTCCTCCGCTTTTTCGGAATTTCCGGTCTCCTTTATCTGCGGATATACAAAGGGCTTATTAAAGGTTGCCGCAGCTTCCCTTGCCACACCCATCACACTGTAGCAGTCCACACGGTTTGAGGTTATCTCATATTCAAAGACAGTATCGTGAAGTCCCAGAAGCTCTACTGCATCCATTCCGGGCTTTGTATCCTCGGGAAGGATATATATGCCGTATTCGGGAGCCTCGGGAAATACGTCCCTTGACGAGCCGAGCTCTTCTATTGCGCACATCATACCGTTTGATTCGATGCCCCTTAATTTGCCCGCTTTGATCTTAACTCCGTTTTCGGGAGTGCCTCCGTCATGGTCTCCTGCGACGCAGCCGCCCGATAAGACCACGGGAACGCAGTCACCCTCGTTTACGTTGGGCGCGCCGGTAACGATCTGTATCGTTTCCCCTCCGATATCCACCTGACAGACTATAAGCTTGTCAGCGTCAGGGTGCTTTTCGATTTTAAGTATCCTTCCGGTAACGATCTTGTCGAGATTTTTATCCAGCCTCTTAAAGCCCTCGACCTTCGTACCCGAAAGTGTCATGGCGTCCATATATTCCTTATCGGTGCAGTCAAGCTCCGGCACAAACGCCTTTATCCAAGATAACGGTGTATCCATAAAACTCCTCCTTAGTTATCACTTATCTGTAAGCTCAATATCCTTAAAACTGATCCAGAAATCTTATATCGTTTTCGTATAAAAGCCTCATATCGTCGATCTCGTACTTTAAGAGTGCGATCCTCTCAAGTCCGATACCGAACGCAAAGCCGGTATATTCCTTTGGATCTATCCTGCTCATTTCAAGCACATGCGGATGAACCATACCGCAGCCTAAGATCTCTATCCAGCCCTCACCCTTGCAGAAGCGGCAGCCCTTACCCTTGCACTTAAAGCAGCTTACATCCATTTCCGCCGACGGCTCGGTAAACGGGAAATGATGAGGTCTGAACTTTACCTTTGTATCCTCTCCGAAAAGCTGCTTTGCAAATTCCACCAAAGTCCCTTTCAGGTCGGCAAAGGATATATTCTTATCTATCACGAGTCCCTCCACCTGATGGAATGAAGGTGAATGGGTCGCATCCACTTCATCGGAGCGGAAAACCCTTCCGGGGCTTATCATCTTTATCGGGAGCCTCCCCTTTTCCATCTCATGCACCTGAGTTCCGGAGGTCTGTGTACGCAGCAGTATATCGCCGTTTATATAAAAGGTATCCTGCTCATCCTTTGCGGGATGTCCGTCGGGAATATTAAGGGCTTCAAAATTATAATAATCCCTTTCCACCTCTGGACCCTCGACAACCTCATAGCCCATACCGGTAAATATCCTTTCAAGCTCCTCTAAGGCTATGGTATTCGGATGCCTGTGACCGATCTTCTTCTTTTTTGCGGGAAGTGTGACATCTATCGTCTCATACTTAAGTCTTTCATTTAAGACACTCTCCTCCATTCTGGATCTGGCTTCCTCCATTGCCTTCTCAATGACATCCCTTGTCTCGTTGACCCATGCACCCACAGTTGGACGCTCGCTTTCCGCCACATCCTTCATGCCTTTAAGTACCGCGGTAAGCTCTCCTTTTTTTCCGAGAAAATTAACCCTTACCTCATTTAATACATCGAGAGCGCCGGCTTCTTCGATCTGCTTAAGCGCTTTTTCCTTTATGCTTTCAATATTGTCTTTTATCATTTCTTAACCCTCTCCCTTTTTCAGATGCTCTGTACAAATCTCATAAATGCCTTTATACCTTCGTCTGTCTGCTTATAAACCCCGGCATCCTCAAGAACCTGCATAAAGACCATTCCGATCTCATCTTCAAGTATCTTATCGATATTGCTTTCGTTTATATCCTCATATCTTCCCTTAAACTCTTTTACCCAGTCGGCATGCTTGCTGATCTCCTCATTTGAGGCTATATCCTTTCCTTCAAGGATATATTCCTTCAAAAGATTCATCTCCTTTTTAAGCCTGCTCGGAAGAATGGCAAGTCCCATCACCTCGATAAGTCCTATATTTTCCTTCTTAATGTGATGGAGCCTGTCATGGGGATGGTAGACTCCTAAAGGACATTCGTCGGTAGTGATGTTATTCCTTAAGGTCAGATCTATCTCATAGATATCATCGTTTTTTCTGGCTATAGGAGTGATCGTATTGTGCTTTTCGCCGTCCGTCTCGGCAAATATGAAGGCGTCCTCATCGGTATACTCCCTCCATTTTGCAAGTATCTTGTCGGCAAGCCCCGTAAGCCTCTTTCTGTCTCCGGCACGCAGTCTGATAACGGACAGCGGCCACCTTATGATCCCGGCCTCCACATCCTCATAATCCTTAAATTCAAATTTTTCAAGGTACTCCGCCCTTGCCATGGGGAAGATGTAATTTCCTCCCTGGAAATGATCGTGACTTAAGATGGAGCCCCCGACTATCGGAAGATCGGCATTGCTTCCCACCGTGTAATGCGGGAAGAGATCTATGAAATCAAAGAGCTTTTCAAAGCAGCTCTTATCTATCTTCATCGGAACATGGTCCTTATTAAACACTATGCAGTGCTCATTATAGTAGACATATGGTGAATACTGCAAAAAGAAATCCTGTCCGTCAAGCTCTATGGGGATTATCCTGTGATTTTCACGCGCCGGATGGTTCATCCTTCCCCGATATCCCTCGTTTTCGGCACAAAGCTGACATTTGGGGTAATCCGCCGAAACAGCGTTCCTTGCCGCGGCGATAGCCTTCGGGTCCTTTTCGGGCTTGCTTAAATTTATCGTGATGTCAAGCTTTCCGTATTTTGTATCCGTATTCCACTTTAAGTCCTTTTTTATCCTGTATTCCCTTATATAATCGGTCGCGATTGAAAAATCGTAATACCAGTCCGTGGCTTCCTTCGGGCTTTTTTTGTAGTGCTCCTTAAATTTTGCCCGCACGACAGACGGTCTCGGTACTATACAGTTCATGAGCCTTGTATCGAACAGATCCTTTGCGGTCTGATTATCATCGATCACATTCCTTAAGACCGCATCGTCAATAAGCACAGCCAGAATCTTTTCAAGGTTTCTTTCTATCTCGCCTCCGGTCTCCTCATACGAATCCATATCCATCACATCGAGGATCAGATTTGTAGAATAAATCCTTTCACACTCATCTATAAGACCTTTTCTTACTCCGTATTCAACCAGACTTTTTATAGCCAGATCCGTTTCCGCCATTTGTTTTTCCTCCTGTCAGGATCATTTTAAGACTTCATTATATGCCTTTTGAAATTTCAGTCAACACCTTTAATACACCCCTGTCCTTAAAACCGCCGCAGACATGCTTTACCTTTTCCTTTATTTCATCCGGTGCGGTATCCACCGCATAGCTCTCTCCCACCGCAAGGAGCATTCCGAGATCATTGGCATTGTCTCCGAAGGCCGCTGCCTCCTCTTTTTTGATATGAAAGAAATCCATCACCGTTTTTAAGGCATTTCCCTTATCCGTCTTAAAATCTATGAAATCTACCCATTCGTCTCCTGCCATGCAGCAGTGGCATCTGTCCTTAAATCTCGGGATGATCTCACCTTCTCCCAACTCCCTTATGCTGCCCTTCCTGTAAAGCGCGAATTTTATGATATCCTCTTTTATGGAATAAAAATCATCTGTGAGCTCTACCCTGTTGCGGTATTTATTTTTTATGAGATCCACAAAGGACGGGTTATCCCCCTTAATGTATGTAAGACCCGGCACCGAAACTATGATATCGATATTATCGTAAGCCTCTATACTCTTAAGCATATCAAAGACAGCTTCCTTATCCATCTTTGTTATACTCATATCCTGATCCCTGCACCGCACATGGGCACCGTTTTCGGCAATAAAGATAAGGTCATCCTTTACCGGCTCAAACATCCGCGCTATACTGTGATACTGTCTGCCGCTGGCTATAGCCATAATGACGCCCTTATCCTTCAGGCTCCTTATTACGGGAAAGATCTCGGGGTATATCTCCGGCTTCGAATCCTTTACCAGAGTCCCGTCCACATCACTTGCTATCAGCTTTATCATTGCTTATATCCCCGTCTCCGGTATGAATACCCGGTCATTTCCAAACGGATTTTCCCTTTCCTTTGCCTCGTTTTCGGCCTTCCTGCAGAATATGTTCTGGGCATGCACGGTTTCCTGCCCCACTTTTCTCCTTGCTTTCAGATAAAGCCCGTTTGTCTGTACTGATGCCTTTACGTTGTCGTTAAGCTGTGTTTCAAGAATGAACAGAAGCTCCTGCTTCAATTCCTCTTTTTCCACGGGGAATATAATCTCTACCCTTCGTTCAAGGTTTCTGGGCATCCAGTCGGCCGAGCCGCAGAAAAACTCCTCTCTTCCGGCATTATAAAAGTAGAATATCCTCGCATGCTCGAGATACGTCCCCACAATGGAACGCACCGTGATATTTTCGGACACTCCTTCAAGTCCTGCCTTAAGCGAGCAGATCCCTCTTACGATCAGATCTATATGTACCCCTGCTATCGAAGCCTCATAAAGAGCCTTTATGATATCCGGATCGCAGAGTGAATTAACCTTTGCTATTATCCTTCCGTCCCTGCCCGAAAGGACATTCTCCTTTTCACGGTTTATAAGATACAGGAATCTGTCCTTAAGCCAGAGCGGAGCCACGGCAAGCCTGTTCCATGCCACAGGCTCCGAATACCCCGAAAGCATGTTAAATACCGCTGTCGCATCCTCCCCATAAGGCTCAGAGCATGTAAAAAAGCCGATATCCGTGTAAAGCTTTGCGGTTGAATCATTGTAATTGCCGGTGCCCAGATGGACATAACGCCTTATTCCCTCTTCCTCACGCCGCACCACAAGGGTGATCTTTGAATGGACCTTTAACCCTTTAAGTCCGTAAATAACATGGCACCCTGCCTGCTCTAATTTCCTTGCCCAGATGATATTGTTTGTCTCATCAAATCTTGCCTTTAATTCCACCAGAACCGTTACCTGCTTGCCGTTTTCGGCAGCCTCGGCAAGCGCCGCTATTATCGGTGAATTTCCGCTGACGCGGTATAAGGTCTGCTTTATCGCAAGCGTATTTTCATCCCTTGCCGCCGTGCGCACAAAATCCACCACCGGCTGAAAGCTCTCGTAAGGGTGGTGAAGGAGCACATCATGATCTCTTATCGTCTCAAAAATATCCGTCTCAGGATCAATATATTTCGGCTGCTGCGGACTAAAGGGTTTATCCTTGAAATCTTCAAAGCCATCCATCGAATACATCTTCATAAGGACCGTAAGATCGAGCGGCCCGTTTATAAAGTACAGATCGTTCTTTTTTATACCGAGCTCCTCTGTAAGAAGGGATAACAGTCTCTCATCCATTCCCGCCTGCGCCTCAAGCCTTATGACCTGTCCCCACTGTCTCTTTTTGATCTGCTTTTCTATCTCTTTAAGAAGGTCTGCCGCCTCATCCTCGTCAATGGTAAAGTCGGCATTTCTCATAATGCGGAACGGGCCAGCGGTGATAACCCTGTAGTTAAGGAACAGCTTGTCTATATTCCTTTCGATCACCTCTTCAAGAAGGATTATCTCGGTTATGTCGGGATCGTCTCCCGGAATGCTGATTATCCTCGGGAGCACGGAAGGCACCTGGACCATGGCAAATTCCGTCTCGTTTTCATCCCCCATTATGAGCGCTCCGATATTAAGGGTATTGTTCCTTATGAGCGGAAAGGGTCTTGATGAATCCACCGCCATCGGCGTAAGCACAGGATAGACATTCTGCTCAAAGTATTCATCCACATACCTGCCCTTTCTGTCATTCAGCTCCTCATGGGATTTAATGACGTATAATCCCGCTTTATGTAAAAGCGGCAGCAGCACTCTGTTATAGGTGCTGTACTGCTCGGCCACAAAGCTGTGTGTCACCTCGGACAGTCTGTCAAGCTGCATTGCCGGAGAAAGACCCGCTATATCCGGTTTCCTGTAGCCTGCGTTATCCATATCCTTAAGTGATGCGACACGCACCATAAAGAATTCATCTAGATTTGAAGCCGTGATGCTTAAGAATTTCAGGCGCTCAAAAAGCGGGGCATTCTTATCCTTTGCCTCGTTTAATATCCTTTCGTTAAACTGCATCCAGCTAAGCTCTCTGTTTATGTAATATTCGGGATTTGAAAGTCCCTTGTTTTTGGTTTTTCCTTCACCGCTCTTTTTCATAAGTATCCCCCTTTAAGGATGACCTTTATTTTATCTTTAATACCGGCCTTAAACCGAACACCTCTTCAAACGTATCCGCTCTTTCAAAAAAGAGTCCCTTTTCGAGCACCAGATCGTCCTTTGACGATACGGTTATCACAAGCTCCCTGTCCTTTATCACGGACTTTATGGTCTGATAGCTCTTCCTCGTACTCCTTGAAAGCCCCGTGGCGACACGTAATATCGCCGTAAGCTTTACCGCGGTCCTGTATGAATCCTCATCGAAATCCATCGAATCGAATACCTTATAGGAAATATCGTTCGGATAGGAATTTTTTACGGCCGTGGCAACTATCTTTCTTTCCACATGTGAGATGCCTATTATCTCCGAACCCATTATTATCGCAAAGGACACCTCCGCAGGCGAGCTCATCGTGACATATCTTCCCACATCCCTTAATCTTGAGGAAAGCTGAAGAAGCAGTCTTTCCCGCTTGCCGAGTCCGTGAACCCTTTTAGTTCCGTCAAATATCGAAAGTGCCGCATTCACAAGCTCTCCCGAAAGAGTATCGGAGCTTACGTACCTGCGCGCGATAAAATCCGCCGAGGATAATATATCCTTTTCAAAATCGTGAGGCGAACTGATAAACTTATTCCTCTCCGCATAATCATAGGCTATGCCGTCTGAAAGCGACACTCCCGGCACCCAGAGATTAACGGCTCCGGTAGCCTCCAGTATATGGTTTATTATGAGTGCCGAGGGAAGAAGAAGGGTCGCACTTTCTTCGGGTACACCCAGATACGAGGCCATCTGATACGGGCTCTTCTTTCTCATGGTTTCAAATTGCTCCATATAAAGGGAGGCCTCCACCACGTCATTTATCTTCTTGCCGCCCACCTTTTTCATTATCGACGAAACATAGTCGTCAATGACTATTATATTTTTTATCTTGTAATTGCTGAGGTACTGCTTTTTGAAAATATGCAGCTCGTTTAATATGATCTCCGAGATATATTTCTCGTAATGCGCCATATCCGGTTCAAGCTTTGAAAGCTTGTCCCTTATCCTTAATATCCCGAGGTGCAGATTTACAGAGGTGATAAGTCTGCCCCCGTCAAAAAGCGAGACCTGCGTAGAGCCTCCGCCGATATCCACAAAGGCAGTGCCTTCGGCAATGAGCTTTTCAAAGGATTCCCCTCTTAAAGCAACCGATTTATATTCCAAAAACCTCTGCTCCGAATTGCTTAAGACGCTTACATCAAGCCCGGTACGCAGCTTTATCTGATCCAATACCACGCTTGTATTACTGGTCTCCCTTAAGGCGGATGTACCGTAAGCGCGGTATTTTTCAACCTTATAGGTATCCATCACGTCAACAAAGCCCCGTAAGGTATCACAGAGCACATCCATCATCGAATAGCTTATAAGCCCTGTATGGAAGGTATCATCGCCTAAATCCGTTCTCCTGCGGACATGATCGATTTCCTTAAGACCGCCCTTTCCTCCCATTTCAAATATTTTCATTTCAAGCTCATAAGAGCCTGCGTCTATCGCAGCAAAAAGTCTTTTCATCTTAGCTCCATCGTACCGATCACATAATCAATAAACTGCTGTGCCGTCCGCCCCGAAAGCCCGCCGTGGCTTAATTCCCACCTGTTGGCTTCTAAAAGCAAGGTCTCCTCATCTGTCTTTACCCCGTACCTTCCCGCAAGTGTCAGGACTATATCCTTAAACTCCTTCGGCGTCGGTCTTCCGAAATAGATTGTAACTCCGAAACGGTTATAAAGCGAAAGCTTCTCCTGCACGGTATCGCTTTCGTGTATCTCATCAGTCTCTCTTCTGTCCAGCTTGTCGCCGAAATTCTCATGTACAAGATGACGTCTGTTTGAGGTGGCATATATAAGGATATTGTCTGGCTTTTTTTCAAGTCCGCCCTCTATAACGGCCTTTAAGTATTTATATTCCGTCTCGGTATCCTCAAACGAAAGATCATCCATATATATGATGAACCTGTAGTTTCTGTTTTTGATCCTCGCTATGACCTCATTTAAGAATTTAAACTGATGCTTATATATTTCTATGACCCTTAAGCCCCTGTCATAATATTCGTTCATTATGGCCTTTACGGAGCTTGATTTTCCCGTGCCCGCATCTCCGAAAAGCAGGCAGTTGTTTGCCTTTCTTCCGTAAATAAAAGCCTCGGTGTTATCCGTAAGCTTCTTTTTTGCACTCTCATAGCCTACAATATCCGAAAGCTTTACATGGGCAATCCTTGTGATCGGTTCTATCTCAAATTCGGTATCGCTGCTCTCACGCAGTCTGAATGCCTTATTGAGCCCGAATTTTCCGACTCCGAATTCACGGTAAAAATGCTTAAGCTCCTTAAGCATACCCTCAGGATCTGAAGCATCGTAAAGCAGCATGGAAAGCTCCGATATCCTGTCCCTTATCCTTTTGTTATATGCCCTCTCCTGCTTTGTCTGTCCGTGATAATCCGTGATATACTTAAAACAGCTTATCCCTGATTTTTCATCAAGCAATGCGATATCAAGTGAAAAAAGCCCGAAAAAAATCTCCATATCGTGAAGGGCTATCTCATCAAGGCTCTCTCCTGCGCTTTCCCTTAATTCACAGCCCTTTGAAAAGCTGTTTTCGTCATTTACGAGAAGATATGTAAGGTATATCTGCCACAGATTTCCCGAAAACCCCATCTCGTCACAGATACGGATAAGTCCGGCACAATACCCGTAGGCGGCATTTTTGTCCATATCCTTAAAAAGTCCCGCAACACCCCTTAATATCCTGTCATTTTTTAATCTTTCAAATACGATCAGTTCTTCCGGTCCCATCAGTAATTCCCCAAAATCTTCATATTTACGGTCTCCTCCCTGAGCCCGTGCAGTGCATTTTTCACGGAGCTGTTTGAAAGATTTCCGTCAAAATCTATAAAAAACCTGTACTCCCACGGTCTGTCCGGTATCGGACGGCTTTCTATACGGTTCATATTCAGATCGTTATAGAAAAAGTGGCTTAAGACATGATAAAGTGAACCTGTTTTATGAGGTATCTCAAAGCAGACCGACACCTTTTTTGCATCCTTCACAAATATTTTCTGGTTTGTGACTATGATGAACCTTGTGGAATTAACATCACTGAAATTGATGCCTTCTTCAAGGACATCAAGATCATAAATATCCGCACAGTGCTTTCCGGCTATGGCACCCTGTGTCATATCATTATCCTCAAACACCTTCTTTGCAGCTACCGCGGTATTTTCCACAGGACACGCCTTATAATCCTTATGCTCCTCAAAGAAGTCGCTGCACTGCATAAGGGCCTGCGGATGAGAGTACACATTTTTGATCTTTGACATATCCGAGCCCTTTGGCGCAAGCAGACAATGATTAATGGCTATAACCTGTTCCGCCACAATGTAATTTTCAAACTCCACAAGCAGATCATAATTCTGACTCACTATGCCTGCCGATGAATTTTCTATCGGAAGCACCGCAAAATCCGCCATGCCCTCATCTATGGCGCTCATGGCATCCCTGAAGGTATCCACATGAAACGAATTGATGTCCTTCCCGAAAAAACGAAACATCGCCTCCTGTGAAAACGCTCCCTCCGTCCCCTGATAGACTACCCTTGAATCCTTTTTATCAAGGCTTTCGGTCATAATAAAAGGCAGCCTGCCCTTTATGCCCATCTCGTTCATCATTGAATACTGCTTCTTTCGTGAGATCGACATTATATGATCATAGAGTTCTTCTATGCCGACTCTGTTGAACTCGTTGTGGGTGAGTTGCTTTACGCTTTCCGTTTTCTTTCTTTCGCGTGTCTTGTCAAGGACATTCATCCCTTTTTTCAGCTTGTATTCGGCTATCGTTTCCGTGACGGCCATACGCTCTTCGTAGAGCTTTACTATCTGTTCGTCTATGGCATCTATCTTTTCTCTTACTTCGGACAATTCCATCTTACTGTTCTCCATATCTGGTTTCACAATACTTGCAGCGGTACACTTCCTTTTCAGGATCTGTCAATACGAAGATGTGATCGAGACCCTGTTCTATTGAGGTGATGCATCTGGGATTCCTGCACCTTATGATATTTTTTACGGTCTTCGGCAGGGATATCTTCGGCTTGTCTATTATCTTGCCGTCCTTGATCACATCCACAGTGGCGGTATGGTCCATAAAGCCTATGGTATCCATATCAAACTGGTCTATGGGACATTCAACCTTTATCATATCCTTCCTTCCCATCTTTTTGGAGGAAGCGTTCGTGATTATCGCCACAGAGCAGTCAAGCTTATTTAAGCCCAGATCCTTATAGAGCTTCATTCCTAAGCCCGCATGGATATGGTCTATCACAAATCCCTCATATATCTTTCCGACATTAAGTTTATACCTTACAGTATTATCATTTTCAGCCATAGCTTTAACCTCACCTGATCTCAATATTTAGCAGCATACAGATCAGTGCCATACGGATATACATCCCGTACTGCACCTGTTCAAAATATTTTGCCCTCGGATCGTTATCGACCTCCACCGCGATCTCGTTCACTCTCGGAAGCGGATGCAGCACTATCATATCATCCTTTGCAAGCTCCATTTTCTTCATATCGAGGATATAGTAATCCTTTAATCTTACATAATCCTCCTCATTAAAGAATCTCTCCTTCTGAACCCTTGTCATATAGAGTATGTCAAGCTTTTCCATTGCATCCTCAAGCTTTGTTATCTCCTTATACTCGGCGCCCTTTTTCTTTATCTCGTCACGTATGTAGTCGGGGATTTTAAGCTCCTCGGGCGAGATCATTATAAATTTCACATCATCGTACCTTAAAAGCGCCCTTATCAGGGAATGAACAGTTCTGCCGAATTTCAGGTCCCCGCACAATCCTATGGTCATTCCGTTAAAGTGCCCCTTAAGAGCCCTTATGGTCATCATATCAGTAAGTGTCTGTGTGGGATGCTGATGTCCGCCGTCTCCGGCATTTATGACGGGGATCGTCGAATGCTCGGCCGCCACCATCGGCGCACCCTCCTTAGGATGCCTCATTGCCGCTATATCGGCAAAGCAGGATATTATCCTTATGGTATCCGCCACACTCTCACCCTTTGTGGCAGATGACGAATCCGCCGAATGAAAGCCCATCGTCTTTCCTCCCAGATGAAGCATTGCAGCTTCAAATGAAAGCCTTGTCCTTGTGCTGGGTTCGTAAAAAAGCGTGGCGATTATCTTCCCGTCGCATACATGTGAATACTTTTCGGGATCGGCCTTTATCTTTTCGGCCATATCCATCAGCTTCTCCAGCTCCTCAACCGATAGATCGAGCGGTGTCATTAGATGTCGCATTTTCACCTCCGTTTATTCCCTGATCTGACCTGTTCCGTGAATGATATACTTATAAGATGTGATAGCCTCAAGTCCCATAGGTCCTCTGGCGTGAAACTTCTGGGTGCTTATGCCTATCTCGGCTCCGAGTCCGAATTCGCCTCCGTCCGTAAACCTTGTGGAGGCATTCACGTACACACAGGCCGCATCGATCTCACGCAGAAATCTATCGGCATTTTCCGTATTCTCCGTGATGATCGCCTCGGAATGCTTTGTCGAGCATTTATTGATATGCTCTATCGCCTGATCGATATTATCCACGATCTTTAAGGATATCACCGGTCCCAGATACTCTGTCTTAAAATCCTCCTCCGTGGCATCCTTTATGCCCGATACGAGCTCCACAGCCTCCCTGCTTCCCCTGATCTCTATATTTTTGGAGCTTAATCTTTCATAGACAAGCGGCACAAAGCTTTCCGCTATCGCGGCATGGACCACCAGCGATTCGCAGGCGTTGCACACTCCCATTCTCTGGGTCTTTGCATTGTCGATTATATTAAGCGCCATATCAAAGTCGGCATATTCATCCACATAAATATGACAGTTTCCGGTACCCGTCTCTATCACCGGGACAGTGGCATTTTCCACCACCGACCTTATTAGCCCGGCACCGCCTCTCGGGATGAGCAGATCCAGATATTTATTGAGCCTCATAAATTCGGTCGCAGTCTCCCTTGATATATCCTCGATATAAAGTATCGCATCCCCGGGAAGCTTTTCGTTTTCAAGCGCCTCCCTAATGGAATTGACGATGGCAACATTTGAATTTATGGAATCCGAGCCGCCGCGCAGTATCACGGCATTTCCGGTCTTAAAGCAGAGTCCGAAGGCATCTGCCGTCACATTCGGCCTTGACTCGTATATGATACCGATGACTCCCATCGGAACCCTGACCTTTTCTATCCTGAGCCCGTTGGGTCTCACGTTTACATCGATTATCTCACCCACCGGCTCCTTTAAGGAGCTTATATCCCTTAATTCATCAGCCATAGCCTTTATACGCTCTTCATTGAGGCTCAGCCTGTCTATGAGCGCAGCACTCATTCCGTTTGCCACGGCCTGCTCCACATCCTTTTTATTGGCCTCGATGATCTTTGCAGCATCCTTTATAAGCCCTGCCGCTGCCGCCCTCAGCCCCAGATTTTTAGATGAGGCATCCAGCACATTCAGCTTTACGGACGCATCCTTTGCTCTCTTGCCCAAGCTTTCAAGATAATCCATATTTTTCTCCTTCTTAGGATATGCCTATATATGCGGTTAACATAAATCGTGCCCTTGGCACTCACTAACGTTAAACAGTATAACTGCCGCGGCGGTATATGTCAAAAAGAGTTACAATTTTACGTCGTTTCCGCCCATTTCCTTTACAAGATAACATTTCTGCACGGCTCTGTAATAGTTTCTCTTGAAATTATCCTCATGCTTTATCTTTACGAGTCCGACCGAAACGGTAACGGGAGTTTCTTTCTTTACCCTCTCCGTAAACCCTCTCATTATCTCAAGGCTTTCTTCAGGCCCGGCATTCAGCACGGCCACAAATTCATCACCGCCCCAGCGCATCAGCTCACCCTTCCCGTCAAGCCCTTCAAGACAGACAGCCACTATATCCTTTAACACCTTATCCCCGTCTATGATATCGTTTGCCGCCTTGAAATGGTCTATATCAAAGACCGCCATTACTTTATGCTCCGTGCTTTTAACCGGTCCGAGTTCCCCGTAGGTACGATGAAAATAATCTCTGTTTTTAAGCCCCGTAAGAGCATCATATCCCTTTTTCTTCGGTATTTCCTTTCTTTTTAAGAAAAGCCCCATACATCCTCCTTAAAAGTAAGTCACATAACTGCCCTCGTGTGCCTTACTCTCATAAGTACATTTATCGGCGCGTTTGTAGAGCTCGTCAAAATCAAACCGATCCTCCGGTCTGTAAAAGGCAACTCCCGCGCTTACCTCCACCCTGTTATCCCCCATCTCCGGGATCTTTATCCTTCCGATCTGCTTCATCAGGCGGTCAACGATTATCTCCGCGCCTTCCCGGCTTAATACCAGTGATGCATAGGCTGCAAATTCGTCTCCTCCGAGCCGCATCACGATATCATTGTTCCTGAAGGTCCTCTTCATACAGTCTGCTATGGCGATAAGCACCTTATCCCCGACATCATGCCCGAAATTATCATTTACATATTTGAACTTATCCACGTCAAAGAGTATGAACATTCCGCCCTCGCAGGAAAGAAGCTGTTTTCTTATCTTGCTTTCCCCGCTGCCCCTGTTATTGATGCCCGTAAGCCTGTCGGTTTCGGAAAGATAAAGCAGCCTGTCCCTGTCTCTTTTTTCCTTATCGATGACTTCAATGGTAAATATCACGGTCTTTAACACACCGTTCTTATCTCTTTCGGCAGCCGTGAATCTCGCCCTGTCCCATACCTGATCAATGCTCATAAATTCGCAGATTAAG
>JAGBOJ010000036.1 GCA_017633935.1 Lachnospiraceae bacterium
ATTGCCGATAGCAGTATCTCCCCGATCACATAACACGATATCACCTCTCCGGCTCCTACCGTGAGCATCAGAAAAGGTATTCCGCCGGGAATGTGATACGCATAAGTCAGGATGACCGGAATGATTATCATATTTGAGACTATCGGCGGCAGGGGTGCAAGCCACCTGTTTTTCTTCAGAATATAGGTTCCTATTGCTCCGATAAGCGTTGCGAGCGTTCCGAATATTATATCCGGGATCGCACAGCCCGTTAAGATATTACTCAGAAAACAGCCTATCGTAACTCCGTAAATTCCCGCCGGAGTAAAATACGGGAGTATCGTAAGAGCTTCCGAAAACCGGACCTGGATCGCACCGTTGGCAAGATTAAAGGTTGCCGCCAATAATGTCAGTACGACATAGAGTGCTGCGATCACCGCAGCGTGGACGATGAAAAGAGTTCTTTTGTTCATGATTTTATTTTCCTTTCTCTTAGGTATTTATGAGTGGGAGAGAAATAACACTCATTTTTTCAGTAATTATTCAGCCAGTCAAAAAACTCATCGGTGGTTATATTATCACTTTCCAGCTTTTTTCGCCACTCTTTTATTTCTGAAGTTAATTTTTTGAATTTTTCATCGTATTCCTTATTATCCGGATGCCTGCGGGTCATCATCTTATATCTCATATAAACCTTACGGTATTCCTTTGTGACTTTATCAGTTTTTTCCTTGTCACGCCGCTTTACCTGCGCCCCTATTTCCTTGCAGGTCCTGTCCTTGTCCTGCGGGGAGGGATAAAAGCAGTATACGGTATCGGATCTTCCGACCGGCACAAAAAATTTCCCGCAGTTTTTGCATTTCACTATCGGATCACCCGTATACAACAGATGAGCTGCCTCAAATAAAATTAACGAAATCGATGATTTTATTATATATAATTCGCAAAAATTTCCGTCAAGCAGGGATAATTTATATGTGATATTCTGCTGCTCGTTATTCCTTGCATAATATGCCAGAAATTCCTGTGTTTTTTCCTTATTTCCTTCATCATTTTCCGCAAGGAGCTTAAAACAGTATTCAAAAACCGTATAACTGTTCAGGAAAAACGCATATGCCGCCAAAAGAACATATCCTATCGAATCCACGCAGAATTTATCCGTTCCGGTTTCTTCCAGAACGTATTGCTTCATGGTATTATCCCCGATATCTTCATTCAGCTCATTTATGAACTTTTTTACCGTGTCTCCGTCCGACCATATAAAATCATAGAGCACTGCTCCGACATCCGCACATATCATTGTCGCCGTAACAGTATCGTATCTGTCCCATACAGCCTTGTAAAACCATTGTCCCGCTTCGCTCATTGATGTTTTATACGGCGGATTCCTGAAATAAGGACAATTTAAAAGTATTTTTTTCAGCGATCTCGGATCGAATCTTGAATATTCGCAGATAAGTCCCCCCACGGGATATTCCCTGCTTTTGTCTGCATAATATACCTTGTATTTTTTTCCGTTGTAGGTTACCGCCAGTCCGTATTCACTCATATCAATCAATCCCCAGCGCCGCTTTGGCGAGCTTATCTGCCTTGTCGTTATATTTTATTCCCGAATGACTTTTTACTTTTTGAAAATCTATCCTTACCTTATCTTTTATACTGTCATAATAGGCCTTGTATTCCTTTGTACCCTCTTTTTTTGCCTGCCACTCTCCCGTACACCACGCTCTGATCCCTTCATAATCGAAAAAAATATCCAGCTTGGCGATATTATTTTCCACGGCGTATCGCATAGCCCTCTTTGCCCCTTCGATCTCTCCGGCCACATTTCTCATTGAAGCCATTTCCTCATCATTGAATTTTTCATTGAAATTTTCTTCTTTTTCATTATAGAAGATCACTGCCCCGTATGAATACTCTCCGGTGACGACATTATATGAACCGTCCACATATGCAATCGCTTTATCCTGATTTGTATTGTTTACTGCTCTTCCTTCTTCTTTATGGGCTTCCTTTTTTGCCAAACCGCCTCTTGAAGCCTCACATATCTTTTCCAGTTCCTCAGGAGTATTTTTTAGAAATTCATCCGGCCTTACGCTCCTGTCATCCACATAAAATCCCTTGTGTCCGGGCCAGAGCTTTCCGAATACTATCTCATCATACGGAATATCCCATTTTTCAAGCCACTTATTTAATACCGGCGCCGTATTTTTATTAATAAGTCCGATATTCCCTCCATAGGAATTCATATTTCTGGAAGTAAATAAAACGATCTTCGCCCCGTTTTCCTTATAATATCTTAATTTTTCCACCATATCCGGAAACGGAACAAGATCCGCATAATCCTCTTCTTTTTTCTTTATCGGACAGAGCGTCCCGTCAATATCGAAAATAAAAGTGTAATCCCTGTACATAGCAATACCTCTTTGTAATAACTTCAAAGACGAACGTGTCAGTACACCAGGAAACTGATCTATCCGTCTCCTATGGAACGATCCTTAATCAATATCTGTAAATACCAAGGTCGGATGCTATGGCATTTTCATACTCGTCCGGAGTCCCGAAATTCACGGTTTCGTCCACATCAAAAACCCTGATTTTTCTTCCGTCGTTTATGAGCAGATTATATATCCCGCTCATGAAATATTCCTCATATTCGCAGCTGTCCATATATTTTTTTGCCGCATCCAGAAACAATTCTGCATTTTTAAATCCATAAGCTCCCGTGATCGCATGGCTGCTTATCACCTTTTTTTCCGCAGTCTTTACGGCATATTCAGTTGACATAATCTCGTTATCATCTGATGTCAGACCGTGCTCTGTGTCTTTTTTATCCGCAGAATGTGAGCCTTCCGACCGGTTAAGTCTTCCTGTCATCACGTAGCTGTATCTGTCAAGGTCCGATTTAAATGTAAGCAGTGTTCCGTCAGCCTCATATTTTTCTGCATTATAAAAATCATATAATCCCCTGCATTTAAATGCCAGATCACAATCGCAGAATATCAGCGGAGCATCATTATCGATTGTCTTTGCCCCTTCCATTGCGGTAAGCACCGCCCCGTTAAGCACATGCGGCAGGACTTCAATCTTTGCTTCAGGATAATATTCCTTTATTTTTTTATCGATCCCGTATTTTTCTATATGCTCGTTTAAGACCACAAATATCAGGCTTCCGACATCTGTATTCCTGTAAACCGAATCGCAGGCCCATTTAAAAAACGGCTGTCCCTTAAGCTCTATAAGGGGCTTCGGACATTCATATCCGTTATTTAAGAATCTCGTACCCGCACCGCCCATCGGCATTACCAGATTTATCTTCATAAGCTTATCTCCTTTCACACATCCGCTTATATTACTCAGAAACGAATTTATCCATGATATATTCGGCGTTCTGCATAAATCCGAACACTTTTTTCGGAAAATCCATATGCAGCGGCAGCATCGACAAAAACAGGGAGGCTTCATACAGTCTGACAGCATTATATGAAAATCCGTTTTCCTCCAGATGATATCTGAATATCTTATCGTATTCGGTGTTATCAAAATCTATCTCCAATACCGGATGAAGACTGTCATCGAGATCAAATCTGTAAAGTCCGTTGTTGAAAAAATCATATCTTCCGCAGATCGAGTGTGAAAGCTTTGCAACATCATAATACGGGTCCGTCCAGAGATCATTTTCGCTAAGTGCCCCCTTCGGATCGATCAAAAGCAGTAATTCACTGTTTTTATCAAAAAGCATATTGGAAAAGCACATATCCCCGTGTCCGATCACACTTATATTTTTATGCTTTATTTCGGGATCTATTTTATTATAAAGCTCCACATAGCGCTCTGTCAGCCTGTCGATGTAATCATTGCCGTAAAGCTGCGATATTTTGTTCAATTCCGGATACCCCGGATGAGCCTTTAATTCCGCAACTCTTTTTTTGACTTTTTCAAGATATAATTTATCTGCATTATCTTTATATTCCTGTGCCGAAATTGTTTTTGAAGCCCTGTGAGAGATAAAATAAAAAGACAGCTCCATTATTTTTTCAAATTCCTTTGTATCTATCGCACCGTGAACATATCTGACTGCCAGATCGGTCATGTGATATCTTTTCATAGTGTATGAAGCCGTATTATCATCCTCTTCATAATCATACGGCATCACAAACCATGATTTCATATCATCCGGAAGCAAACCGTAGAAGGTATACTCAGCCTTTATCTTTTGCTTATTCCGGGATGTCTTTTTAACGATATGCTCGTCTCCTGCAACGGAATTAAAAAATCTCGCATCAAAGCCGCCGGTGATATAATTCCTGAAATTGGAATAAACCGAAATATCAAAAAAATCACTGCTCTCTATTACGGAAAAATCAAACCCGAAGTGTTTATAAGTCTCCGGATCGCTTAGATTATCCCTCGCTTCATCCATAAAGTCACAGTAATCCTCAGAATTATTCATAATAAAACCGATCACTGCGTTTTCTTCGTTTTTTATCACATAATTTCCGGCAGAATACGCGGCCTTTTCAAATAAGACCTCTGCCCCTGAAGCCCTTCCGTCGGGGATTATCTGATACGAAAAAATATGTATGATGCGGCTTCCCTGTCTGAGGCGTTTGATATTTTTTTTCAATACATCATAATGCCACTCATGATCAAACTCAAAAAGCTCTCCCGCATCCTTTAACGAACCGTAAAATTTCTTAAAACGCTCCCGCACGCTTACCCTTTTTAGAATGATCTCCCCGAATGTCTTTTCTCCCGCTATATTTCCGATAAAAACATCCGGCATTATATGATCGTCGTAAACACAAACCGCTTTCAAGCTTTAACCCTCCGTATCTTTTTCATATACTTTATGGCATACACTATCAGAAAGACCGCTAAAAACAACACCGCGCTCAGTCCCACATATATGTTTACATACCCGTTCGTTTCCCCTGTAAACACTGAATTGATATATGTCAGGAAAAGATCAGTCTCAAAGCCGTAGCCGAGCCCGAATGCAAAAAGCGTAAGCACACAGCATTCCGAAAGCCATGTAAACGAAGAGATGATGAGCAGCAAGGCCACACGATCCTTTATCAATACCTTTAATATATCGTAAAGACTCTTTACCCCTTCCAAAAGCTTAAGCAGACCGACTGCTTTTTCACTTTTGATGTTTATCATGCAGTATTTATTCATATAAGAATATATCGACGGAAAGCTGAAGTACAAAGCCGATATCAGGATCAAAAATCCTGATGTAATGATAACTATCGGAATGACCGTCCCACCCGATATCATTGTAAATAAGATCAAAAGCACGAGCAGCGGTATGGTGTCAAAAAACCTCTCCACCAGTATACCGAGTATTCCAAGCCTATAGCTCCCCGTCTCGACGGCAAAGCAGTACATCTTAAAAAGCTCTCCGGATTTTAACGGAAATGCAAGACTGACAGGCATGGTCTTTAAATAGACCTCCAAAAATCTGATCCCGCTTATCCTGCTGTCCAGAAAAATGATATACAGCCTGAACGCCTTTAAGACATAGATCACGGCAATAAGAGCCGTCACTCCCAAAAGCAGCGCAAAGCTTCCGCCGCCCGTGCCTATTTCATCAAGCATTCCGGCGAAATATTTCGTATACAGGAAATACACGGCGCATATAATGATTACCGCATTTATAAAATAATAAATAAAGGATTTATTTTTTGAAAACATAAGATGATTATAACACAAAAACTTATGTGGCGTTAAAAAAAGTGTTTTCGCCGGAAAGTATCTGCAGGCGAAAACACTTTTTTATGATTTAAGGAGCTCCTTATGAATCCGCTTTTTATTTAGCGTCCTTTATCGAGAAACTCATTCTTCCCATCTTGTCTTTTCCGAGACACTTAACCCTTACATGATCTCCCAATGTAAGCTCGTCCTCGACACGGTTGATCCTTCTGTTTGCGATCCTCGAGATGTGGACCATCCCCTCTTTGCCCGGCGCAAACTCTATAAAGGCTCCGAATTCCTTGATGGAAACCACCGTTCCCTCATAGAATTCTCCCTCGACATAATCCGAAGCGATCATCTTAACCATATCCACAGCCTTGTCCATTGACTCCGAATCCTGTCCGCAGATAGAAACCGCTCCATCGTCCGTAATGTCGATCTTCACACCTGTACGTGCGATGATCTCGTTTATTGTCTTTCCTCTCTGACCTACCACATCACCGATCTTCTCGGGATCGATCTGGATCTGGATTATCTTCGGCGCATACTTGCCAAGCTCTTTTCTCGGCTCGGCGATCGCATTCTTCATCACGTTTTCCATAATGAAATCACGCGCTTCGTGGCACTGTGAGATAGCCTGCTCAACAATCGGACGGGTAAGTCCGTGGATCTTTATATCCATCTGGATAGCCGTGATTCCCTTATGGGTACCGGCAACCTTGAAGTCCATATCCCCGAAGAAATCCTCAAGTCCCTGAATATCCGTGAGTACAAGGAAATCATCATCGGTATCGCCTGTCACAAGTCCGCAGGAAATGCCGGCAACCTGATCCTTTATCGGAACACCCGCAGCCATCAGCGCCATACAGGATGCGCAGATAGATGCCTGTGAGGTAGAGCCGTTTGACTCAAAGGTCTCAGACACCGCCCTTATAGCATAAGGGAATTCCGCCTCGCTCGGAAGTACGGGAAGCATTGCCCTTTCGGCCAAGGCTCCGTGTCCTATCTCCCTTCTTCCGGGTCCTCTTGAAACCTTGGTCTCACCAACCGAATATGAAGGGAAATTATACTGGTGGATATATCTCTTCTCCGTGATATTCTCATCAAGCCCGTCAACCTTCTGCTTTTCCGAAAGCGGAGCTAAGGTTACGACATCACAGATCTGTGTCTGTCCTCTTGTAAACATAGCCGATCCGTGTACCCTCGGAATTATGTCAACCTCTGCTGCAAGCGGTCTGATCTGCTTGATATCTCTTCCGTCGGGTCTCTTATGATCCTTTAATATCATCTTGCGCACGGTCTTTTTCTGGTACTGATACATTGCCTCGCCGATGATAGGAGCCCATTCCTCGTTATCCTTTAATGCCTCTTCCACCTTGGCCTGTGCCTCGGCAACCGCTTCCTCGCGGGCCTGCTTGTCATCATTAAAGGTAGCCTTTTCCATCTCCTCGGGAGGTACGATCTTCTTTATCTCCTCAAAGAGCTCCTCGGGAACCGCGCAGCTTACATAGTCGTGCTTGGGCTTTCCTTCCTTTGCTGCGATCTCCTTAAAGAATTCAATAACCTTAAGATTTACATCATGTGCCGTGTAGATAGCCTCGATCATCTTATCATCGGGGATCTCGTTGCAGCCGGCCTCTATCATTATGACCTTCTGTCCGACCGAAGCGACCGTAAGCCTCATATCACCCTTATCCCATGTAGCCTGATCGGGATTGATGATGAATTTTCCGTCCTGCATTCCAACCTGCGTCATGGCACAGGGGCCGTCAAACGGAATATCCGAAATGGTCGTTGCAAGTGCGCAGCCAAGCATTCCCACAAGCTCGGGGCGTGCCGTCGGATCAACCGACATTACCATTGCATCAAGCGTGACATCGTTCCTGTAATCCTTGGGAAACAGGGGTCTCATGGGACGGTCAATGACTCTTGATGTAAGGATCGCGTTCTCGGAAGCCTTACCCTCTCTCTTATTGAAACCGCCCGGCATCTTTCCCGCCGAATAAAATTTCTCTTCATACTCGACAGAAAGCGGGAAGAAATCGATCCCCTCCCTCGGTGCCTTTGAAGCTGTAGCCGTGCAGAGCACCGTAGTCTCGCCGTAGTGCATGAAAGCACAGCCGTTTGCCTGTTTACCGACCCTTCCGATGTCCACCGAAAGCGTCCTGCCTGCAAGTTCCATTGAATAAGTTCTGAAATCTGACATCTTTTCCTCTACCCTTCTACCACGAATGTGGATTTTTTTACTTATTTCCTTATACCAAGCTTCTCAATGATGCTTCTGTATCTTTCGATATCCTTCTTTTTAAGATAATCGAGAAGTCCCCTTCTCTGTCCTACCATCTTAAGAAGACCTCTTCTTGAGTGGTGGTCGTTGTTGTTTGACTTAAGATGCTCGGTAAGCTCCCTGATACGCTCCGTAAGGATAGCGATCTGCACCTCGGGCGATCCTGTATCGCCGGGAGTCCTTCCGTACTTTTCGATAATCTCTGTTTTCTTTTCCTTTTTGATCATTTTTGTTCTCCTTTGTATTTATACTTTTTTCACCGTCAGCGAAGCCAAGGTTTTGAGATACCGGTGACTGCGCCGCGGAAACTACACAACTTTACGAGTTTACCACAAATCAATCATTCCCGTCAACCAGTGGAGGCTTCTGATACAGTTTTCTTTCGATCTCCATTCTTATAGTCCTGCTTTCCTCTTCATATTCTCCCCTTTTTTGAGCCTTATCCAGCCTTTCAAGGATTGACAGCTGATCAAACAGATTATTGTTTATCTCTTTTTCATTACTCGGCATAATGCTCCTCCTTTCAAAAAAACATCTCTTTAACGCCATTATACACCATAAATTCAATCTTTAATAACTCTTCTTACCGCATAGGGCGTTCTGTAAAATGCATTGGATATCTTTATTCCGCTCCTCGGGTTCGACGCATTTATGACCTGACCGCCTCCGATATAGATCGCCACATGATTTACCGTGCCGCCCTTGCCGTAAAAGAACAGATCTCCCGGCTTTGCCTCGGATGCGGAAATCTTTGTACCGCAGCGTGCCTGCTCCCTCGAGGTTCTCGGCAGCCTGATATTATACTTCTTAAATATCTGCATGACATAGCCCGAGCAGTCACAGCCTTTTGTGAGCGATGTGCCTCCCCAAACATAGGGATTGCCCAGAAACTGCTTGGAATAATTAACAAGGCTTATCCTGACATCAGAAACGCCCTCTCCGTAGCGGAGCTCCTTCATCGTAACAGCCTTATCAAGCTGCTCGGAAAGTGTCACAAACTCGGTACTGACATAGCCCTCATCCTCGTCGATCGCTATCTTAACCCACGGGTCGCCTTCCTCGCCCTCTAAAACCTCGAGCTCCTCTTCTATAGGCACCATCGTGAGAACCCCCGACTCCGTCGACGGCTCCATCCTTACAAAAAGTGTGGTCGTGGTGACCGTAGCCATAAGGGTCATAACCTGTCTCGCCCTTGTCTTTGCCTCCTCTCCCGTAAGAAGATATTCGAGGTTTACATAACCATCGCATTTTCCCGACTTGATATGGGCCCATCCGTCGGCTATATCGAGTATCTCACAGCCCGCGTTTCTTGTCATCTTGCCCACAAGCTCGGACTCTTCATTGGGCTCTGTCCGGACATTTAAATGATTTTCAACCACTGCAACGCCGAGATTTTTATAGCCGGCTATGGTTTCATCGATCTGTTCGGCCTTAAGACTTGCTTCATTTACGGCATCGGACACACCGGCAGTAGCCACACTCATTATCACATTTGACGAGACCATATCAAATGTGCCCGTCTCCATCTTTGAGGCTGCACCGGCGGTAAAAAGAACCCCGCTGCCGTTATTTGCAAGTACCTCCCCGGTGCAGGCTGCGGATGAAATTACCACAAGAGCGGAAAAAACAAATGCTCTGAAAATACTACATTTCTCCATATGCTACAAACCATGTCAGGTCCTTACTGCCACCTGTTTTAAGCTCATATCCTCCATCTCGGAATCCCTTATCGCAAAAGCGATGTTCGTCGCGTGATCCGCCACTCTTTCAAGTCCTGAAACGATATCAGAAAACAGCATCCCTGCCTCCGGCGTACACTCGTTTTTGGCAAGCCTTTCTATATGCCTGTCCTGAATGCTGCGCTCCTCGATATCGATCTTATTCTCAAGCTCCTCTACCTGCTTAAGCAGAACCTCACTGTCACCGTTTCCGGAAAAGCTGTCGAGTGCGAGTCTTATGATCGTATTTACCATTTCAAGGAGCCGTCCCATCTCATCCCTTGCATCCCTTGAAAATTCAGTACCGTTTTCAATCCTCTGCTTTGCCGCATCCGCGACATTTTCGGCATGATCGCCTATCCGCTCGATATCGTTTGCCACATGGAAGAGCGCTCCGATCTGGCGTCTGTCATCCACAGGCAGGTTCATCTGTCCGACCTTGACCAGATAATTGACTATCGAGTGATTCAGATAATTTATGTTCTTTTCAACCTCGTAAACCTCTTTTATATCCTCTTCATCAAGCGTGATCAGGGCATTCATCGCCCGGTTGATATTCTCGCTTGCAAGGATACCCATTCTTTCAAGCTCGCGCGCGGCATCGATCACTGCGGTAGCTGGTGAAAAGACGACCTTCTCCCCGATATAGACAAGCTGGAACTGCTCCCTGTAGCCGACATCCGTATCCTTGCCGGGCACCGTAAGAAACGTCAGCTTCACTATAAGCCCCGAAAACGGCAGCAATACGCATACCTGGAATATCTTGAATATGGAATGGGCGTTTGCGATCATCCTCCCCTTATCCGCCGCTGAAATATATGAAAGCAGATCGATCACGTAAGGCTCCGCAATAAGCAGTATCACAGCCATTATTATCGTACCGATTATATTAAAGAATAGATGGATGAGCGCCGCCCTTAAGGCATTCTTCTTACCGGCAAGACCGGTTAAAAGCGCGGGCACGCAGGCTCCGATATTACAGCCTAAGATGATATAAAGACAGATATCTATATTCAGAAGATTTTCCTTGCACATTAAAAGAAGGATGGAAACCGTAACCGATGAGCTCTGGATTATACCCGTGACAACGGTTCCGACCAGTATCCCCATAAAGGGCGACCTTAAGGAAGAAAAGAGTCCCATAAGCTCGGCAGACCCTGCCATTCCTCCCATAGCCTCGCTCATTGACGAAAGGCCCAGAAAAAGAATTCCGAAGCCCGCAAAAATGCTTGCCACCTTGCGGACCATGGAGCGCTTTGCAAACATCACTATAAGCGCTGACGGAAGCAGAAACAGCGGGGCGTACCGCGAAAGATCGAACGAAACGAGCTGTGAAGTAACGGTGGTACCGATATTTGCTCCGAAGATAACCCCTGCCGCCTGATACAGATCCATAAGACCGGAATTTACGAAGGATACGACCATGACCGTACAGGCACTCGAGGACTGGATAGCCGCGGTAAAGAATATACCGACTATCATTCCCATAACCTTATTGGTCGTAAGCGTCTCAAGTATGCTTCTCAGCTTCGCTCCGGCAGCATTTTCGATGCTCTCGCCCATAAGCTTCATTCCGTATAAGAAAAGCCCGAGACCTCCCATCATGGAAAGCATTACTGTCGCATTCATGAAAAATATATCCTTCCCCTGAGCATATCCGTCCGCATCTGCGCCTTAAGAGCGTCTGTCCCGTCAAATTTCATCTCGCTCCTTAAGTAATGCAAAAGCTCTACTCTCAGCCATTCGCCGTAAAGGTCGTCATCAAAATCGTAGATATACGTTTCGACGCAGACCCTTCCTTCATCCGTTACAGTTGGTTTTACACCTATATTTGTTATGCCGTGAAAGATCCCCGTCCCGAGGTAGATATTTGAAAAATAAACTCCGAACGGCGGCAAAAGCTTATCCTTGCCGACATCCATATTCACCGTCGGCATTTCAAGCTTTCTTCCAAGCATCCTGCCGTGGGTCACTATCCCGTCTACAGTGTAGGGATGCCCCAGGGCAGCCTGCGCCAGCTCCATTTTTCCTTCCGCGACATACTGCCTGATCATACTGGAGCTGATAACATCGTTTCCGAGCTTCACCTTTTCTATTTCGCACACCTCAAAGGAATATTCTTTTGAAAGCCTTCTTAAAAGCGCGAAATCTCCCTTTCCTCCGGCACCGTAGCTTAAATCGCTCCCTGCCGCTATGTACTTTGCATTAAGCCTGTTTACAAGAGCTTTAACAAAATCCTCGGGGCTTATTGCAACCGTTTTTTCGTTCACGGGCAGTACAAATTCGTAATCAAAGCCGTTATCCCTTAAATATTCCTCTTTTTCGTTATTCGTTGTAAGCTGCTTTGATTCGGTATGCTCAAAAAAATCGGATATCTGTCTGTCAAAGGTAAATACGAGCGTGCTCAGGCCCTTTTCCTTTTGCGAAAGCACACTTTCAAAAAGCCTTGCATGTCCCAGATGAAGACCGTCAAACTTGCCTATCGCGACTGCCGTGCTTTCCGAAATCTCTTTGTGAAATTCATCAAAGTCAGAAAATATCCTCATAACAGATCCTTAATCGGTCAAAAAATATCCCTTCAGAACGGCTCTGCTTTTCTTTACCTCATATACTGCGGCAAAGGTCCCGTCAGACAGATATACCCTGTATCTTCCGTCAGGCACACAGGCTCTTATGATATTTCCGTTTCTTATATTTTTATCACATTCTTTATCTGCCCTGATCTCTCCGAGATCCGAAAACATCTTCTCAATGCTTACTATCTTATCTTCGATATCCCCGCTTTTTGCAAGCTCCTCTATCTCAGAAAGCCTCCTGCATTCATTAAGCTTAAAGCCGCAGGCTCCGGTCCTTAAAAGCGACTCCATCGAAGCGCCGCACCCCAAAGCCTCCCCGATATCCCGGCATAAGGATCTTATGTAGGTCCCCTTGCTGCATTCCGTATCAAAAGAAAATCTGCCGTTTATAAGGTCTGTATCCCTTATAACAAGACTCTTTATCTCCACCTCGCAGGGCTTTCTTTCTATGACAATCCCCTGCCTTGCCAGCTCATAGAGCTTTTTACCGTTTACCTTTTTTGCCGAATACATCGGCGGGATCTGCATATATCTTCCGATAAAGCCCTCTGCGGCTTTTCTGACCGCATCCTCCGTGATATCCTTACAGGAAACCTCACTTAATACATTTCCCGACATATCCTCGGTATCTGTCGTGATCCCGAGGCGGCATGTACAACTGTAAGCCTTATCCGTATCGCTTAAAATGCTTATGAGCTTTGTCGCTTTCCCTAAGCAGACCGGAAGTACGCCTTCGGCATCGGGATCGAGTGTCCCGGTATGCCCTATCTTTTTCATTTTAAGGATACCCCGAAGCTTTGAGACCACATCGTTTGAGGTATAACCCCGCTCCTTATATACGGGAAGAACTCCGTTTAAATTCAACCTTCCTCCGATGCTCTACAGTTCTGTCCTTAACTGCTTTTCTATGATTCTTGAAATATTGTTTACCACATCATGAAAGGAGCCTGCCATGGTAAGTCCCGCTGCCTTCTTATGCCCTCCGCCGCCGAAGGTCTTTGCCACCTCGGCCACATTGACCTTGTCGGAAGACCTTAAGGAAACCTTAAACTCCTGCGGCCCTATCTCATACATAAATATAGCACACTCTACCCCTCTGGTGTACCTGAGCTGATTTGCGATCCCCTCGAGATCCTTGCTCGTGGCCCCGTAAAAGTCCATTGTCTTCCTGTCGATCACGGAGACTATGCACTTTTTATCCATAAACAGGATGCTCTCCAGAAGGGCCCTCCCGAGGATCTGGTTCTGTATATAGCTCTTCTGGAAAAATGTCTTTTCTATGAGCTTATAATGGTCAAAATCATATTCAATGAGTTTTCCCGCAGCCTCCATCGTACTCCTGTGGGTGCAGTTAAACTGGAACACGCCTGTATCATGCACCATGCCCGTGTAAAGACACATTGCGATATCCGTATCTATCACGTCCTTATCTATAAGATCATATATAAGCTCCGCTGTAGAGCTTGCATCCGGCACGACCCAGTCATTTTTCGAAAAAATTCCGTCATTTATATGATGATCTATACAGGCGGTGTTTTTTGCATTGTCAAAGAGTCCCGCATTATCCCCGAGCCTTTGCTTTTCGCTTAAATCCAGAGCAAAGAAAAGATCGACGGGAGTGCTTGCCGCCTCCTTTATGATCTCATCAAAGCCCTTTAAGAAATTAAACAGAGGGTTCGGATCGATCAGATATACCTTTATATCCTTATCGGGATAAACCTTTTTTAAATAATTCCAAAAGCCAAGTGTCGAGCCTATCGCATCCCCGTCAGGACGCACATGGGCACTTATGGCGATGGTATTCGCATTTTCGCAAAGCTGCTTATAATCTATCACTCCTGCTTACTCCTGTTCTCATCTGTCTGTATTATCTCTTCTATCTTTTTTGTCATCTCCACGCCGTATCTTATGGAATCATCATTGATGAATTTAAGCTCGGGCGTATTCCTTAAATTAAGCGTATGGGCAAGCTCCCGCCTGATAAAGCCCTCTGCGCTCCTTAAGCCCTCAAGGTTTTCCTTTGCCATGACCTCATCCCCGAGTACGCTCACATATACCTTGCAGGTCTTAAGGTCCGGAGCCACGATCACTTCGACGATCGAGCAGAACGGGTCCACCCTCGGGTCCTTCACATCCCTTATGATCTCACTTAAAGCCCTTCTGACCTCACCGTTTATGCGGTTGTTCTTTGTACTGTTCTTTCTCACTTTCTCTCAACCTCTACCTGCTTGTGGAATTCCAGCAGATCTCCCTCTTCCACCGCATCGAATCCGTCAAATGTAAGACCGCACTCGTAGCCTTCCTTTACTTCCTTCACATCGTCCTTGAAACGCTTTAAGGATGAAAGAGGTCCGTCGAATATCTCATCCTTGCCTCTTGTTATCCTTACGGAGCACCCCTTCTCCACTATACCGTCGGTCACATACGAGCCCGCGATATTTCCGATACCGGAGGCCTTGAATATCTGTCTTATCTCTCCGTGTCCGATGATCTTTTCCTCGTATACCGGTGCCAGCATTCCCTTCATTGCCGACTCCACATCCTCTATCGCCTGATAGATGATCCTGTACAGATTGATCTCTACATTTTCCGTCTCGGCCTTTGCCTTTGCCGTGCTGTCCGGACGGACATTAAAGCCTATTATGATGGCGTTTGACGCGGAAGCCAGCATTACATCCGATTCGCTTATCGCACCTACTCCGCCGTGAATGACCTTCACTGCCACCTCTTCGTTTGTAAGCTTTAAGAGCGAGGACTTCAAGGCTTCCACAGAGCCCTGTACGTCCGCCTTTATGATGACATTGAATTCCTTTAAATCGCCTTCCTGTATCTGCTCGTAAAGGTCGTCTAAAGTCATTGACTTCTTCTTTGTCTCGCTCAAGAGCTCCTTCTTATGCTGCTCCTTGTAGGTATTGGCGAAGCTCTGTGCCTCCTTCTCCGAATCCGGTGATACGAATATCTCACCGGCTGCGGGTACGTCATCGAGACCGAGTATCTCAACGGGTATCGAAGGACCTGCCTCCTTAACCCTCTTGCCCTTGTCGTCTATCATCGCACGAACCTTGCCGTGGCAGGGACCGCAGGCCACGAAATCTCCCACATGGAGAGTACCCTTCTGTACAAGCACCGTAGCCACGGGGCCTCTTCCCTTGTCAAGCTCGGCTTCTATTACCATACCTCTTGCCTTCCTGTGGGCGTTTGCCTTTAATTCCATGACATCCGCCGTAAGGGTTATCATCTCCAAAAGGTCATCCACGCCTGTTCCGGTCTTTGCCGAAACGGGCACGAATATAGTGCTTCCGCCCCATTCCTCAGGAATAAGCTCGTATTCCGAAAGCTCCTGCTTAACCCTGTCCGGATTTGCGCTGGGCTTATCTATCTTATTGATTGCCACGATGATCTCTACATTTGCCGCCTTCGCGTGATTGATCGCCTCCACGGTCTGCGGCATGACTCCGTCATCCGCCGCCACCACAAGGATAACGATATCCGTGGCATTTGCACCTCTCATACGCATTGCCGTAAATGCCTCATGTCCCGGTGTATCAAGGAAGGTGATCTTACGTCCTGCAAGTGATACCGTATATGCGCCGATGGCCTGAGTGATGCCGCCGGCTTCCTTCTCGGTCACATGGGACTTTCTTATCGTATCTAACAGTGAGGTCTTACCGTGATCAACGTGACCCATAACGCAGACTACCGGAGGACGCTTATCCATCGTGCTCTCATCCTCCTCATCCTCCTTTAGGAGCTCTGCTATGACATCCACAGTCTGCTCATGCTCGCAGAGGATATCATACTCCATGGCGATGTTTTCGGCCTCCTCATAGGATATCTCCGAATTTACCGTAACTATCTGCCCTGTAAGGAAAAGCTTCTTAATGATGACGGAGGGCTGCATCCTCATATGGTCTGCAAGCTCCTTTATCGTAAGGGTATCGGGGATGGTGATAACCTTGATCTCCTCCTCGGGAGCCTTCTGTACGGCTACAGGCTTCTTAAAGCCGTGAGGATTCTGCCTCTTCCTTTCCTTCTCCTCGTCTACGACAAGCTCTCTGTCTCTTCTGCGCTTTGCCTCATTCTGTCTTCTTCTGTCGCCTTCTCCTTTGTGCCTGTCCTGTCCTTTCCTTTGATCGCCGCCGGCAAATTCTTTAGGGCCGCCCTGATTCGACGTTTTACCCTGCGGCCGTGCATTGCCGTAAGAACCGTTCCTGCTATTTCCAAAATTACCAGCGCCGCGAGAACCACCCTGATTGTCATTCCTGTTTTGCGTATACGGCGCGCTATTCGTGTTTTCCTGAGTGTTTTTGTTATTGCCTGCATTTATATTCCTTCCCTGTGCAGCCGCCTTTTTGGGCTCTGCAGTATTTGTATTGGATAAGGAGCCCTGAGCCGTGCCTGCAGCTTCAGACGTCTCCTGCTTTACCTGCTCAAAAGCCGGCTTTACCGGTGTCTGTGTCGGCTTTACCGGTGCCTCTATCGTACCCTTGTGCTGCTCTGCCTGCTTCTTGACCGGCGTCTGTGCGTTCGGTCTTATTATATTTACCTCAGGTGCAGGCGAAGGCTTCACGCTGGGCTTTATTATCCCCCTGTGCTGTGCGGGATCTTCTATCCTACCGCGGTTTATATGACCCACCTGCCTTGTCCCGCCGATCTGTCCTACCTGTCTTGCACCTTTGTTTCCGTTATTTATGGCAAAAATTATGTTCGGTCTCTTTTTCTTTTTAACGGGTCCTCCCTGTTCAGCAGACTCTCCCGTCTGCTGCGCAGGCTTCTTTTCTACAGCTCCCTTCGCACCGGATACAGGCTTTGCCATCGCTCCTTTATCGGCAGCGGCTTTACCGGCCGTCTGCTTTTCTGCCTGTGCGGGCTTATCGCCTGATACCTGCTTTTTTGCAGCCTCACTCTTTTCCTCTGCGCCTATCCTGCTTTCGGTCCTGTCCTTGCCGGAAAAATGACTCCTTACCAGATCAGCCTCGGCATCTTCAACCGAAGAGCTCTGCGTTTTTCCCGTGATCCCTTTTTCTTCCAAAAAGGAGATCACCTTTTTATTATCCACATCCACGCCCTTTGCTATCAGTTCTTTTGTGATCTCATATATCCTGATTTTTGCCATGTACGCTCATCTCCTTTATCCGAAGTTCCTCACTGAACATCGCCTGTTTCCGGCTTAACATCCAGTTCATTAAGCTTCTTAATAATTTGTCCGGCAAGTCCTCTATCCGTTACCGCCACGGAAGACCTGACATCTTTTCCTATAGCATGCGCCAAGGATTCCTTGGTACCGTATATATAAATCGGTATTTCATAAAAAGAACACTTATTCCTGAATTTCTTTTTGGTATTATCCGAGGCGTCACTGCTCACTATAACGATATGTGCCTTACCGGCTCTGACGGCCTTTTCAACGGACGTTTCCCCGCTCACCGCTTTTCCCGCCTTGGCAGACAGAGAAAGCATAAATTCAGCTCCGTTTAATTTCAAACCCCGATCTCCGTTTCTGTTATCTCTCCTGCTTCTTCCGCTTCACCGGTCTCCTCGTAACCCTCTTCTCTATCTCCTTCGTATCCGCCTTCCTCATAATATCCTTCTTCATACTCACCGTCCTCATACTCATCCTCGTACTCGTCGGTCAGATAATCCTCCATTCTGAATCCGGGCGCATCCTTTGCCTGTGTCTCGGACTTGATATCTATCTTATAGCCCGTAAGGCGAGCCGCAAGCCTTGCGTTCTGCCCTTCCTTGCCTATGGCAAGGGAAAGCTGATAATCAGGCACCACAACCTTGGCGGTCTTTTCATCAGGATCTACTATGACGGATACCACCTTTGCCGGAGAAAGCGCATTTTCGATAAATATGGCCGCGTTCTCATCCCAGTTCACTATATCTATCTTCTCTCCCTTAAGCTCTTCCACGATGGCATTGACCCTTGAGCCGTTCATACCCACGCAGGCGCCGACCGCATCCACATCGGGATTATTGCTGTATACGGCGATCTTGGTCCTGCTGCCGGGCTCTCTGGATATGCTCTTTATCTCCACGGTGCCGTCAGCCACCTCGGTCACCTCCGACTCAAAGAGCTTTTTAACAAGCTCCGGATGTGTACGGCTGACTAAGATCCTCGGTCCCTTGGGAGTATTCTTCACTTCAATTATGTAAACCTTTATCCTTTCCGTAGGTCTTAAGTTCTCGCTGCGCACCTGCTCGCTTTCGCTTAAGAGAGCGTCTGCCTTTCCGAGATTTATACTGATATTCCTGCCATTGATGCGCTGCACGACTCCCGTGACCACATCTCTGGATTTTCCGGCAAATTTGTTATATACCGAATTTCTCTCTTCCTCACGGATCTTCTGCAGGATGACATTCTTGGCATTCTGGGTGGCTATCCTTCCGAATTCCTTGGAATTCACATCAATGCCGACCATAGAGCCGATCTGTGCGTTTTCATCTATCTTCTTAGCTTCCGAAAGCTCTATCTCGTTATGGGGATCATTTACAGTCTCCACGACAGTCTTCTCAACATATACCTTATAGTCGCAGGTCTTACGGTCTATCGCCACGTGGATGTTTTCGGATTTTCCGTAGTGATTCCTGCAGGCTGTAAGCAGTGAATTTTCTATAGCCTCAAAAAGAGTGTCCCTGCTTATATCCTTTTCCTTTTCGAGAATATTGAGCGCCTCCATCAGTTCCGTGTTCATTTCATTTTCCTCCATAATAGATTAATGTTCCATAAAGCCTTTCGAGCAGATCTCCAGTGTGTAAGCATCTTCAATGAAATCTTCCTTGTCAAGCCTGTTGCTTATTATCCTGCTTACCATAGTGCAGTCATTGATCGACACATCATCATCCGGCTTGTCTATGTACCCGCGCAGATAATAATTTCCGGATTCCTTTACGTATTCGACAGATATCAGCTTTAGACCCTGTTCCTTTACCACGGGCTCAAGCATGGATCTGAACCTTTCTTCTATACTGTTTCTTTCCATTTTTCTACCTCTATATATAACAATAGTGGGCTTGTATCAAGCCCACTTACCCATAAAGAGCAGCTCGTAGCGGAATCGAACCGCTGTTTCCGCCGTGAGAGGGCGGCGTCTTAACCGCTTGACCAACGAGCCACGCAAGGCATATATTACCACACATCGGTCATAATAATCAAGTCTTTTTTAATAAAAAAAACCCTTTTTAAGGGTTCTTTTTACTTTTGCCTCTTTAACCGCCTTATGCACACGGCAACACATAACATACTCTTATCTATCGCCGTACATATCTCATCACTAAAAGTCCTTTCGAGTGTGGGAGGGAGACATGCTGCCCTGTGCATTACTGCAGGCTGTTAAATTTTTCATACCGTACCTTTCCTGCCGCCGTTACTTCTCCTTTAAGACTCACATCTGATTTTCCACGAGGATGCTATCACACGTCACATCCTGAGTCATCTGCACGTCCAGGTACGAGCTGTCCGTGTATGACTGGTCCGTCGTCAGTGTTTCCAAAGAATCCGTAACCACGGGCTCGGTTACTTCCGGAACCGCCGGTTCTTCGGGCTGCGAAGATATCGTAGGCACCACCAAAGCAGGGTCTGTTATGATCTCCGGAGTAGATACTATGATCTGTTCTCCGGAAACAGTTGTCACTGCATCAGCCGACAGACTGGTTCCTCCCCCCAGGCCTGCTGCGATCAATGCACCCTCTGCAATGTTTGCGGACACTACTGAGTTTGCTGAAGAAGATTTTGATTTCTTCTTGCTGCCTTCCGTACTCTTCCCGGTGTTTGCCTTTTCTTCCGCCTTTGCCTTCTTTTCGCCGCTGTTACCCGGCTCTTCGGTCTTTTCTTCGGTTTTAGGCTTCTGAACCTCTGCTGTAAGAAGGTTTTCGCTGACTTTAGCTTTATTTTCGGATACCTTCTTTACAGCCATCGCGGTCGATACGGAATTCGCAGCTTCCTCGATCTCCATCACCGATTTATCAAGCCACTCATCCTCGTTAAACTCGGCCGACTCCAACACCTGCTCCTTCAGCTTGCCAACAATATATATCTTGCCCGGGCTGACATTTTTATCCTCTGCACTGCCAGCCATCTCCGGGGTTACCCTGACCGTCTCAACCGCTACGCTCTTTAACTCGCCTTCATCGCTTTTTTCGTTGTTCCACTTACCTACGCTGCCGATAACCTGCGTTTCAAGCGAGTCTTCGCTGTGGGTCCTGCTGTCAAGAGTAACCACCACCGCCGTTTCCTCTTTAACGTATCCTGTCCTGTCAAGCTCATCCAGTGTAAGTTTTACAGCATTTTCTATATTCTTTCCCTTTGCGTCATCCTTTATCTGTACAACTATCTCTTCTCCGTCATCATTAAAGGAATCCACATCAATGACCTTTTCAAACATATTAAGGGAGTATTTCAACGAAGGATTTATATCAAGAGTGACCACACTGGCAGTTTTTACGTTAGCCACAAACAGCCCTCCCGATAAGCAGACCACAAAAGCCGCAGCCGCAGCCGCAACCGGCATATTCTTTCTGGTAAAGCCTAAGAGCTTGTCATATTTATCTGTCGTCTTCTCCGTGATCTCAAGCTCTTCGCCGACGGAATAATTATCGTTATCGATGCGTTTAACGGTACCGTCATCACACATCACTACCGCTTTATTCCCTTCAAGCTTCATTACTGCCGCTTTCAAGATCCCATCCTCCTTTCTTCAAAACTGATTATATTTTCAACCGAAGGCTTTAAGCTTTCAACATATTCCGAAAGCCTCGGATAATCCCCGCTTAATATGAGCGTTGCCGCTATCAGATACTTCCTGTGTCTTTCAAAGAGCTTCTTTTGAAGCCTTCCTCTCATCATCACATCGCTGATCGGGATCTTTCCCGTCTTTATTATCTGTCCCGCAAGCGACGGCGGTAAGAATATCGCTCTTATTATGTCCGCGCATCCGCTCCTCGTTTTCTTTGATTTGGGCGAGCAGTCCGCAAGATCCGATAAGCTGATGCCGTATTTTGAAAGCTCTTCGTCAAATGCTTCGATCTCGTCCTTAAGAGTATTGTTAACACCGAGGCTTCTTACCTTTATCTGCTCTCTTACCTCTAAGGAAACATCAAATCCGGCCTCTTCCTCGTCCGTGTTTCCCTCAAAGGCTCCCGGCGATACCAGAACCTCCGCTCTCGATGATTCCTTTCTGTAAAGATCCGCCAGTCTGTTCCTTATGACATATGCCGCATAAGGCCAGAAATCGTTTTTTTGCGGGTCATAACCGTCTATCGCTTCCGAAACGGCTATAAATGCCACCGAAAATTCATCATCGCTTACCGTAACGCTCCTTTTTAAGATCACGGATGTAAGCTTTAATATATGAACCCTTTCATCCGATAAAAACTGTTCGCGTTTCTGTCTGTCATTCTTTGACTCGACCGCCCTTATATTATCTTCTTTTCGTTTCAGATCATAACTGTTTGTATCCAATGCCGATCTCCCTTAAGGATATGTCCCTGATTTAGGACCTGCCCACCCTTTACGGATTATATCGGCAAATCGTCTGATTTTCAACAGTCTGCGAAAACGGAATTTTTATCAGATCCTGCCCTTTAACTCCATTTACTAATTCGGAACGGGGTAAAAAAAAACCGGTGGCCGGATTGTACTTTTTTAAATACAATCAAACCACCGTTTATTGTAACTTTTAAAATTCCCGGGAACCGTCCCTTAACAGGTTCTAAGATAACGCCGCCGTTATTATCGCCATTGAATACACCTCAAGAGCGTTACACCCTCTCGACAGGTCGTTCACCTGGGCATTGAGCCCTAAAAGTATCGGCCCGTAGGCTTCAAAATTCCCGAGTCGCTGTGCTATCTTATAGCCTATGTTGCCGGAATTTATATCCGGGAAGATAAACACATTCGCATAACCTGCCACCGGAGAATCGGGAGCCTTCTGCCTTGCTACCCTCGGCGAAACAGCCGCGTCAAACTGCAGCTCCCCGTCTATCAGCACATCGGGGCATATCTCTTTCGTTTTTTCCGCCGCATTCTTCATCTTGTCAAGATCCTCTCCCTGACCGGAGCCGAAGGTCGAATAGCTCAAAAACGCCACCTTGGGGTCTATGCCGAATATCTTTCCGCATTCTATGGTCTCATGGGCTATCTCCACGAGCTCATCCTCCGTCGGCTTGATGTTAATGGCGCAGTCCGCCATGGCAAGCACCTCATTTTCACCGGTTGCCGAAGGTCTTACAAGTATAAAGCAGGAGGATACTATCTTGTTTCCGGGCTTTGTCTTTATTATCTGAAGCGCCGGCCTTACCGTATCGGCAGTAGAATAGGTGGCTCCTCCCAGAAGGCAGTCTGCCTCGCCCATCTTTACGAGCATTGTCCCGAAGTAGTTGCCCTGTAAAACAGTCTTTTTTGCCATCTCCGGGGTAATGCCCTTGGATTTTCTCAGCTCGTAAAACTGTCCGGCCATTTCATCTATTCTCTCATAGGAGGACGGATCTATTATCTGCGCTCCCCTGATGTTAAAGCCTGCTTCCTCAGCGGCCGAGTATATCTCCTCCTCCGTTCCCAAAAGTATGGGTTTAAGAAAGTTACTTGCAAGGAGTCTTGAAGCCGCCTCCAGTATCCTCGGGTCACTTCCCTCGGTAAGCACTATTCTCTTTGGGTCCTTCTTCAGCTTGGCTATCATAGCCCCGAAACCGAACATACTGATTCTCCTTATAATACATCGTTCCTTCTGACATATCCGGGCTTGTCGGCAGTAGCGATGATCTCCTTGATATTTAATATCTTTGCATACTTGTCAACCACCTGATTTTCAAGATGCACTCCTTCGCTTATGAGCGCATGGCTGCTGACGATACAGTTTTTAAGCACCGCGCCCTTCTTTATCTCCACGCCTCTGCCTATAACGCAGTTTTCTATGCTGCCCTCTATGACACAGCCGTTTGCCACCATTGAGTTTTTGACGCTCGAGCCGTTGCAGTAATGAACCGGGCACGCATCCGTTGTCTGGGTATATATCGGCCACTCGCTCTTAAACAGCTCCTGCTGTGCATCAATATCAAGCAGGGCAAGATTTGAATCAAAGTAGCTCTTAAAGTCGGTTATCACGTCAAAATAGCCCTTGTGCTGGATGCCCCTGATGTCGAGATCCTCATTTTCCATATTTATGATGTCCACAAGACGCAGTATCGAAGAAGTCTTTTTGGCTTTCTTTATAAGCTCCATAAAAAGCTCATTCTTCATTACATAGGTATTCATAAATATGTTGCGCTCGTCCAAGTTGCCTTCATTCTTTTCTATGGACTTCACGCCCTTCTGCCTGTTTAGGTTCACCACTTCACAGTTGCGGAATTCGCTTTTTGCATTGTTCACCTTATGATAAAGCACCGTGATATCCGCTCCGGATTCGATATGCTCGCTTAAAAGCCTTGCATAATCCTGCAGATATACCATATTTCCGGGAACTATTATCACATAGGGCTGATGGACGCGCTCAATGACATCCATATTGTCATAATAAGCCTGTATGTCGGTATTGTAGATATCGTTTAAGTTGCTGTCCTGATTAAATAGAAGCTGCAGATTTCCACGCTTTGAATTTATGTTGTAAACCCTTCCCGAGCCGAGATGTTCTGCAAGCGATCTCGGATTCTGGCTTACATATACGTGGATGTTTTCTATATCACTGTTGCTTAAGGAGGATACGGGGAAGTCGATTATCCTGTATCTTCCGAGGAATGAAAAAGCGCTCACGGGACGGAAATCCATCATACCGTCTATACGGATATGGGAACCCGCCATTGTTACTATTCCATATGCCTTTGCCATCTTACTTCACCCCCTCTACATCATTTGCCACGAGGAGGATTTCCTCGCTCTTCGCGTTTCCGACTACGGCTCCCTTGCCGATCCTTACGCCGTTTGCCACAAGCGCCCGCGTAACCTTCGCGCCCTCCTCAACTGCCGATCCGGGCATCAGCACGGTATCCTTTACCACAGCCTTGCTTGCAACGGAGGTACCCGTAAAGAGCACGCTGCTTTCAACCTTTCCTTCCACGCGGCAGCCCTGTGTGATATAGGAGTTCTTAACCTCGGCATCCGCTCCTATGTACTGGGGACGCTCCGTGGCATCCTCCGTATATATCTTCCATGAGGGGTCTCCGAGATCGAGCTCATTGGTATCGTCCAAAAGATCCATATTCGCTTCCCAGAGGGAGTCTATTGTTCCGACATCCTTCCAGTAGCCCTTGAACTTATATGCGTATAAAAGCTTTCCGTCATTTAAGAGGGTGGGGATTATATCTTTTCCGAAATCATGATGAGACTCATTGTTCTTCATATCCGAAAGAAGCATTTTCCTCAGAAGCTTCCAGTTAAAGATGTAGATACCCATTGACGCGAGATTGCTCTTCGGTACCTTGGGCTTTTCCTGAAATTCCACTATCCTGCCTTCTTCGTCAGTCGCCATTATACCGAAGCGGCTTGCCTCCTTCTTGGGCACACCGATGACGGCTATCGTGGCATCGGCCTTATGCTCCCTGTGAAAAGCAAGCATTTTCGAATAATTCATTTTATATATATGATCTCCCGAAAGGATCAGAAGATATTCGGGATTATAGCTGTCGATAAAATCGATATTCTGTGAGATTGCATCCGCAGTTCCCCTGTAGACATCGAGATTTCCGTCCGCTTTCTCACGCGGAGGAAGGATAAACACGCCGCTGTCCTTACTGTCAAGTCCCCAGTTTCTTCCGGCTGCAGCGTAGCTGTTAAGCAGTACCGATTCATACTGTGTAAGTACCCCCACTATATCAATACCGCTGTTGGCACAATTACTCAAAGGGAAGTCGATGATACGGTATTTCCCTCCGAATGATACTGCAGGTTTTGCAACCTTGTTGGTCAGATCCTTTAATCTGCTGCCCCTTCCGCCTGCAAGGACCATAGCAAGCATACTGTTTTGTTTCATGAGCAGTTTCTCCTTTCCCATAAGATAATATTTAATTTAAATTCCTTCTCACGGATTTAAATTCAGCTCCACACGGCTTTCTATGAATAAGCCCTTATCGCATCCATTATCCTTGTGCGTACCACCGCCGCTATCTCTTTCGTATTCATTTCCTTATATTCATCATAATACAGGGGCTTTAAGAAATGCACCTGAGTGGTCACCAGTTTCAGCGAATTTACCTCAAACGGTATATAAGAATCTATGAGTGCCACCGGGACTATCGGGCTTTTGGCCTGCACCGCGCACTTAAAGGCCCCCGGCAGGAATTCCTGGACGCTGTTGCGGTTTCCGTTATAGCCGCCCTCGGGAAAAATGATAAACTTCCTTCCCTGTATGATCTCATCCTTCAGCTGCATTACAGCTTTTACCTGTGCCCTGAAATCATCCCTGTTAAGCCTCACGCCGTCTACCAGCTTGATAAACTGGTCCGCAAGTATCAGATGCGATCTCTTTTCGTCTATGACTATGGAGCAGGGCTTGTCGTGTCCGCCGATTATCCCGAGCGTATCATATTTCCCCTGATGGTTCGGATATAGCACATAGCCGCCCTCCTTGGGCAGCCTGTCGTCTCCGTAGATCTTGGTCCTTATGAAAGCGTTTGCCTTCACGATCCTGACCATATTTCTTGCTACTTTATATCTGTACCCTTCACTGTATCTGCCCCCGTGCCTGCAGATATACTCCGCTTTTAGGATATAATAGATTATAAGCGGCATTGACACCGCAATAACCCATATAAATCTGACCATCTTCCGTCAAAACCCGCCTGATAAAAAATATTGTATACATTATAAATCTTTTTTTTAAATCATACAAGCATTTGTTATTTGCCTCCCATTACAGATCAAACAGTGAAAGCTGGTTGCTCTCCGGGATGTCCCCGAGTATGCCGAGGGACATAAATTTCTCCGCGTGCGTCTTTGAAGCGCCGGAGCGCAGGATAAAATCGTCCTTTGAAAGGAAGGGTCCCTGCGATGCATTGGCCTTGATATTTGTGATCATCAGATCCGCCGCCTTTGAGCCGATACCTTCTATTGCCGACAGAGCCGGCATTATCCTTCCGTCAATAATCTTAAAATATCTCGCATCCACTTCCATCAGGTCAATGGGCTTAAACTCAAAGCCTCTTGCATACATCTCCTGTGCTATATGCATATCGTGAAGCTCATTGGCTTCGACATCGGAAAGTGTCCCATCCTTCTCCTTTTTCCTGTACTGAGCTATGTATCCCTCAAGCACCGCCCTGCCCATGCAGCATTTTTCATACGAAAAAGCCTTTGACCTTATCGAGAAGAAGGCACAGTAATATGCTAACGGCTCATACACCTTAAACCACGCCACCCTTAAGGCCATCATGACATATGCGGCCGCATGTGCCTTGGGGAACATATACTTTATCTTCTTACACGAGTCTATATACCACTCCGGCACATCTGCCGCCCTCATCGCCTCCTCCATCTCGGGTGTAAGACCCTTTCCCTTTCTGACGGATTCCATCGTCTTAAAGGAAAGCTGCTTGTCCATCCCCTTTCCGATAAGGTAGATCATAATATCGTCACGGCAGCATATACAGGTTGAAAGCGTTGTCGTCCCGCTTTTTATGAGCTCATCGGCATTTCCGATCCACACATCCGTACCGTGGGAAAGTCCCGATATCCTTATAAGGTCCGAAAGATTCTGCGGCTTTGCATCCATAAGCATTCCTATGACAAAGCGTGTACCGAATTCAGGCAGTCCCAAAGACCCGTTCGGCGTACCGTCTATATCCTCCGGCTTTATTCCCATTGCGGAGGTATCTTTAAAAAGCGACATGACCTTCTTATCATCAAACGGTATGCCTGTCGGATCGACCCCCGTAAGATCCTGCAGAAAACGGATCATCGTGGGATCATCGTGTCCTAAGATATCAAGCTTTAACAGGTTTGAATCAATGGAATGATATTCAAAATGCGTCGTGATGATGTTCGTATCCATATCGTCCGCGGGGTGCTGCACCGGCGTAAAGGTATTTATCTCTTCACCGTGGGGAAGTACGACTATCCCTCCCGGATGCTGCCCTGTGGTACGCAGCACATCTATGCATCCGGCGGCTATCCTTTCCATCTCCGCGTTTCTTAAATATTCACCGTTTTCCTCACAGTATTTTTTCACATAGCCGAATGCCGTCTTATCGGCTACGGTTCCCATCGTACCAGCTCTGAAGGCACTTCCGTCACCGAAGATGACCTCCACATACTTATGTGCCTTTGACTGGTATTCACTTGAAAAATTCAGGTCTATATCCGGCTCTTTATCGCCCTTGAACCCAAGGAAGGTCTCAAACGGGATATCAAAGCCGAATTTATCAAGCTTTTCCCCGCATACGGGACAGATCTTATCCGGCATGTCGATCCCGCAGGTTCCGACCGCAGAGTACTTCTTCACCTCGTCCGAATCGAAATCGCTGTAATGACATTTCGGGCACAGATAGTGCGGAGGCAGCGAATTTACCTCCGTTATACCCGCAAGATATGCCGCAAAGGAAGACCCCACTGAGCCACGGCTGCCCACAAGGTAACCGTCCTCATTGGATTTCCACACAAGCTTCTGTGCTATGATGTACATAACGGCATATCCGTTTCCGATGATGGAATTAAGCTCTGCCTCGATCCTGTTATCAACCACCTTCGGCAGCTCATCCCCGTATATCTCGTGAGCCTTTTTATAACAGATATCCCGAAGCATCTGATCGGAATTTTCTATGACCGGCGGGCACTTGTCCGGACGTACAGGATGTATCCTGTCCACCATATCGGAGATCAGGTTAGGATTTTCAATGACCACCTCACGAGCCTTATCCGACCCCAGATAACCGAAGGCATTGAGCATCTCATCCGTGGTCCTTAAATAAAGCGGCGGCTGTTCCGTCCTTTCCTTCTGTTTTTTGGAGGATTTTATGATCCTTCTGTAGACCTCGTCCTGCGGTTCCACAAAGTGTACATCTCCCGTCGCGCATACCGGTTTATCGTATTTTTCACCGAGTGCCACGATCTTTTCGGTTATCTTCCTTAAATCGTCTATGGTATGAAGATCGTTATCCTTTTCCAAAAGAAAGATATTGTTTTCATCGGGCTGTATCTCTAGATAATCATAAAACTGGACCATCTGGGCGATATCCTCTTCCGGTCTGTCCTCCGCCACCGATTCATAAAGCTCCCCGTTCATACAGCCGCTTCCTATGAGAAGTCCTTCCCTGTGCTTAATAAGCTCAGACTTAGGTATCCTCGGATACTGCGAATAATAATCGGTATGCGACATAGAAACCAGCCTGTAGAGATTTACCCTTCCGGTCTCGTTTTTTGCAAGTATCGTGATATGGGATGCCCTCATATGTCTGATGGCATCCTTTCCTATCTTGAGCTTTTCGGTGGCATCCCTTAAGGATCTTATATCCATAGCCTCAAGCTTTTCACAAAGCTTCACCCAGATACCCGCGGTAGCCGTGGAATCATCCACTGCCCTGTGGTGGGTAACGAGTACCACGCCCAGCTCCTTTGCCACCCTGTCAAGAGTGAACCTTCCGAGCTTGGGCAGCAGTATCCTTGAAAGCACCAGCGTATCGGCATACATCCTGTCAAGCTCTATGCCGAGATTTTTGGCGTTACGGGCGATAAAGCTCATATCGAAGGTAACATTATGCCCCACAAATACCGCGCCTCTTGAAAACTCAAGAAACTTCGGGAGCACCACATCAATGGTATCCGCATTTTCAACCATTGCGTCCGTGATATGGGTAAGGGCTGTGATGTGGTGCGGTATCGGCACCTGCGGATTTACGAATTCATCAAAGCTGTCCACGATCCTTCCATCCTGCACCAGCACCGCGCCGATCTCTATTATCCTGTTCTTTACAGGCGAAAAGCCCGTAGTCTCTATATCAAATACACAGTAGGTATCGCTTAAAAGATAGTCGGTCTCATCACCTATCTCCCCCTCAATGCCTATGACGGACTTTGTGTCATCCACCATATATCCCTCAAGTCCGTAAATGATCTTGAAATCCTTATTATCAAGCTTTACATGATTTGCTATCGGGAAGGCCTGCACCGAACCGTGATCCGTTATCGCAATGCTCCTCCATCCCCACCTCTCGGCTGTCTTTATCACATCCTCTATGCCGCATACACTGTCAAGCATGCTCATTTTCGTGTGGCAGTGAAGCTCGGTGCGCTTTACGGGCGCCGTATCATTCCTTACGGTTCTGAAATCGGGTATCCTTTTAATCCCGTTTACATAAGATACCGTAAGCTCTCTTTCATATTTTCCTATGCCGGTCGTCCCTTTAAGCTTTATAAAGGAACCGTCCTTAAGGTCACCAGATATGGCATGAGCAGTATCGGGATCTAAAAAGAGTCTGACTCCTATGGTATCCGTAAAATCGGTCATATTGAACTTGATAAGGATCCACTTTCCGTCCTTTACCGGCTTTTCTTCGTAGGCACCTGTCATCCCGCGTATCACGATGCCGTTCATCTCTCCCTCGATATCGGAGATCGGCATGGCAGGCTCTGTCACATCATTTTTATAGATGACATCCGGATCGTCGGATTTCTTTTTAATATATTTTTTTGCCCCGTCCGTTGACGGGCTTTTCTTAAACCTTACCGGTCCTTCATTTGCTGTCTTTACAGTCGGTGATGCTTTACCCGATGCATTAAGCCTTGATGATATCTCGGCTATCTCCTGCTGCACCCTGAGCTCGGCTTCTCTCCTTATACCGCTCTTTTCCTCATATCTGTAATCAATCTTTATCACCGCATCGATACCGCAGCGGTCGGAAAACACCGTGTTAAGGAATCTTAAAAGCTCGCTCTCCATATTGTGCGCGATCACCGTATCCGGCAGCAGGACTTCAAATTCGCCCTCATCATTAAAGCTTTTTTGCGCGCTTTTATAAAGCCCGAAAAGGATCGGTTCGTATCTTTTAAGCTCACAGAGGATACTCGGTCCGTACTCCTCAATAAGATTCCGGGCATTATACTGGCCTGACAAATTGAATTTTTCATGAAGCCTGAAGGCCACCCTTGTCTTTTCGGGAAAGATATTTTTCAGCTCCTTTTCGGTTTTCATCACGACATCCTTGGGGATCGTATGAGGACATTCTATATAAACATCAATCTTTGATCTTTCGGGATTTGACGTGATCCTGTTCACACAGACATCCGAAAAGTATTCCTCTATATTTTTATCCTGTGTATGAAAGGTCGGAAAGACCTCATTAAATGCTTTTTTTGATCTCATCCTCAAGCGCCCCCAGTATTTCCTCTTCCCTGACCTTCCTTATAACTTCGCCCTTCCTGAATATGAGACCCTCGCCGTCTCCTCCGGCAACTCCTATGTCGGCCTCCCTCGCTTCTCCCGGGCCGTTAACGGCACATCCCATCACAGCCACCTTGATATCAAGGTCGTCATATTTCATAAGGAGCCTTTCCACTCTGTCGGCAAGACCTATAAGGTCGATCCTCGTCCGTCCGCAGGTGGGGCAGGATACAAGCTCAACCCCGCGCTTTCTTAAACCGAGTGTCCCCAATATAAGCTTTGCGCTCCGTATCTCTTCTGCCGGGTCACCCGTAAGACTTACCCTTACAGTGTCACCTATACCCTCATAGAGTATAATCCCCAGACCCACGCCGGATTTGATATTTCCCGAAAAGACCGTTCCCGCCTCGGTGATCCCCACATGAAGGGGATACCGGGTCTTTAGCGCTATCAGCTCATGCGATCTTACGCACATGAGCACATCCGATGACTTTATGGATATTACGATATTGTCATAATCACAGTCCTCTATCATCCTTACCTTATCAAGCGCCGATTCGACTATGCCTTCGGCAGTGACACCGCCGTATTTTTCAATGAGAGCCTTTTCAAGAGAACCCGAATTCACGCCGACCCTTATCGGGATGCTTCTTTCCTTTGCCTTTTTCACCACCCGGGTAAGCTTTTCCCTGCCGCCGATGTTCCCGGGATTTATGCGGATCTTATCGGCTCCGTTTTCTATGGCTGCTATTGCCATCCTGTAGTCAAAATGGATATCAGCCACGAGCGGTATGCTGATATTTTTTTTGATCTCCTTAAGACTCTGCGCCGCCTGCTCATCCGGAACGGTACATCTTATTATCTCGCAGCCCGCTTCCTCAAGCCGCTTTATCTGCTCTACGGTAGCCTTAACATCGGCTGTCTTTGTGTTTGTCATCGACTGGATGAGTATCGGATTTCCTCCCCCTATCACCCTGTCTCCGATATGTATCACTTTGGTGGTTTCTCTATGCATTATGTTAACCTCAATCTGTTGTGGGTGTTATATGATGACACCGACAAAAGTCATGATAACATCAGATTGCTGCACGACCTTTTGACGCTGTTATCATTATATTAAATAACCGCATTATAGCATATTTTATCCTGTCAAAAAACCCTGCATGGGATTCGGTGTTTTCGGCATCCTTAAGCATACCGTTTTTTGAAACCCCGTATGGATCCGATGAGTTTTTGTTTCCGGAGATCATATTTTCCGCCGGTCCGTTTTTATAAATACCGTCTGATCCGGCTTCGGCTTTTTTCAGGATCTCAAGCTCGGCACGGTCACTGCTCACGCTTCTTTTTGCTATCTGCTTTTCAGAGGTACGTTTTTCCGTGACCTGTTTTTCCGCGTTCTCCTTTTTTTCATCCCTGCCGCTTTTTATCGTAAAATCCGCTCTTTTTTCACTCTCGTTTCCAAACTCGTCCTTTGCGGTCACCTTAAGCACATATCTTCCCTCCCTGCTTATCCTTTCGCCGCCGTATTCGAGGCCGTTTACGAATATATCATAGGTCACATAGCTTAAGTCATCGATCATATCCGCCGTTTCTTCGCCAAGAGAAAATTCCTCAAAAACCTTTCCGTCGTACTTCTCCACACCGTTTATGAAAGGGGCATCCTTATCTACGATAAAGGAAACGGATCTTTCTGAGGTGTTGCCGGAGCCGTCAACGGCACTTACGGTGATATTTACTATCCCGCTTTGCGTGATGCGGATATTCCTTGCATCGGTAGTCTGTGAATAGATCATATTTCCCGCGCCGTCACGCACAAACACGTTTGCCGTATAGGAAGCTATCCTTTCCGAGTCATCGCTCACATTTACGTATACATCCGTATCGGCTCCGTAAACCCCCTTATCCGCGACCCCCAAAAAGGATATCTGCGGCGGTGTGTTATCGCTTTTTTCGATCTCTATTTCCGCCTCCGCCTTATTTCCCGCACTGTCACAGGCTGTAAGGCTTATCTTTTTTTGACCGTATTCCAGATTTTTAAGGTCAAGGATAAGCTCCTTTTTATTTCCGTCACTTTCAAAAACGGTCTTTGAGGCAAAAGATGCGGTAAGCTTTTTTACACCGCTTTGATCATCGTCCGCTGAAAGTGCAAGTGTTAATATGCCGTTTTCAAAGCCCTTGTTTTCAACCGATATCTCCGGCGGCACATCATCCACGATGATATTTTTTTCAAGGCTCATCCTTTCAGTCGCATTTCCGGCATTATCTCTTGCCCAAAAATACACCCCGCCGTTAAAGGGAGGATTTATTGTCAGCTTATCCGCCTTTAAGCCCGTCTTTCCTGCCGCGTCAAAATATATACCTTCTACTCCCGAGATCTCGTCATAGGCGGACAGCTCTACAGTCACCGGCTCCCTGCTTATGATCCTGTCCCCGGTTCCCACAGGCTTATCGATCCCGATCGAGGCTATCACGGGCGGTGCCGTGTCCACGGTGATCACGGACGGCAGCTTTTTTGAATAGGTCCTGTTGCCCTTTCCGTCCATCGTATATACCGAGAGCCTGTACACCCCGTCATTTGAAAGCTCTACCCTTGTTTTGCCGGTAATATGCCTTTTTACGGTCTTTTCCTTATCCGTTATGACTAAAAACGTGTTTACAAACGGCCTGATCCCCACTTCCACATACGCATTTGAATCACCCTCCGCCTCCTTAAAAGAAACATCCGGTGCCGTACTTATCATGTCCGCAAATTCGACTATAAAGGGGTTCTTTGTAAGCGGCCTCATCCCCTCCTCTCCCTTTATAAAAAAATGCACATACCTTATCTCTCCCTCCGGCGCTTCTTCCATCTTGTATTTTCCGTTATTTACCTCGCTTATTATCCCTCCGTCATCAAAGATAAAACACTCGCCCTCCTTAAGAGCGCTCTCGTTCAGATAAAATGTCACACTGCCGGCATTTACGGTATAATTGTTTTCATCAAATATCACCGGCAGCCCCAGCTCGTCCGTCACGTTTATATTGACCGTCGCGGCATATATATTCATAATATTTATTTGGTTTACATAATGTATTAATATCAGAACCGACAATGCCGCAAGCAATACCGTGATCGCCTTTTTTTCTTTATTCTCCATAACCTGTCCTTTCCGAAATCTTCTTAAATTCCCTGTTTTCAGTCATACCGTCCACCTTAAGCGCCTCCTTATAAAGTCTTTTGATCTTCTCCTCATCCGCATAGCCGGATATCAAAAGCCTTAAGTGTCCGAGATATATATCCTCATTTACATACGGATACTCCTTTTCGGAGCTTTCGTATTCCTCCTCCGCCTTTTTATATGCCTTCAGCTCTTCATACATCCTCGCGTTGTTTAAATATCTGCGGGTGATGAAGCTTTCGTCTCCTTCATTTCTTACAAGCTCTATCAGGTCGTGATTTGCCCTTATCGCAAGGAGAAGGTTTTCTTCCTTTTCCTTAGCCTCCGTATAACGGGCTTTCTGCCTGTAGGCAGCCTCTAAAAGCGCAAGCGTGTTCTTTTCGACACTGTATGAAACTGCTTCTCTAACCTCTCCTTTATCCCATCCCTCCTGCTTTCTGTAGCTTTCATCTATGCCGGTAAGCAGGGAAACGGCTCTATCCGCCAATTCATGGGAGGTGTCCGAACAGATCAGATAAATACGGGCTATGTCCGCATCATTTTTAAGCTTCCGTTTCGGGTCGGTGAATTCCAGTTCACTCTCATTAAAATCCCTGAATTTTTCAACCACCGGGATAAGCTCATTCATATCGCAGTCCGAAGAAAGCATCGCCCCGCACAGCTCCTTATAATAAGCAGCCTCCGGGATCTGCGTTTCATCGATCCTTTCAAAATATCCCAAAGCCGCATCATAGTCCTTTAATTCGTAAAAACACATAAGCGCGTCATCATAAAGTCCGTTCATCCTGCCGCTTTCGTTTATTTCCTCGATATCCTTTTTTGAAGCCTCTGCCACCTGCGTGCTCTTATATATCCCTCCGGCTGTCAGAAACAGTACCGCGGCAAATACAAGTGCATACTTGTAGATATCCCTTGAAATGATGAGATCCCTTTTTACATTTTCCGCGCTTCTGTATCTTTTTTCGGGCATCCTCCGGGTACATTTTTTACATATCCGCTTTATCAGGATATTTGCGCCGTTTCCGGCCATTTCCCCGATAACCCTGCCCAACGAATATATATCGCTCCTTTTATCCGATATGCCGTCATACTGCTCCGGCGCGGCATATTTTTTTGTGCCGAGTGCATATTCATCCTTTATGTCCGCAGAGCCCTTTGCCGTACCGAAGTCTATTAAAACGGCGCTTCCCGAAGGTCTTATCATAATGTTTGAAGGTTTCATATCCCGGTAGATGACCGGCGGATTCATTGAATGCAGATAGCTTAATGCCGATGTGATCTCGATCGACCACTGATAAAATTTAACTGACGGGATTTTTTTATCCGACGACAAAATTTCCTCCAAAGTCCTTCCTTCGATGTAATCCATCACCATATAGGTCTTTTTGTTTTCGTCGAATATATCCGTGACCCGCGGCAGATTCGGGTGAGATACCCTCCTTAGTACACTGACCTCGGATTTCCTCGTAAACTCGTAAAACTCGCTTGCCTCTCCGATCTCCTTTACGGCCCACTTCATATGAAGCTTATTATCCTCTGCCAGATACACGCTTCCCATCCCGCCCTTTGAGAGTCTTTTAATGACCCTGTAGCGGTTTGCAAGTATCGTAATACCACCTCCTGTTGCCAAACCGTAAAAATGCCGGGCACACACTGTATATTACCCTTTCCTTACGGCTTCCATTCATTTATAAATTCCCGAATGTTTCCCGCGAATGCGGCCTTACACGACCCCGGAAACGATCACATCCTCCGAAGTCCGTACAGATCAAATATCAGAACTTTTTAATCATAGCACATATAAAGCCTCCCCGTCAACAAAACTATTTGCTGACCGATGCCACGTATAATAATATGTTAAATATTATTGACAGAAAACATGTTAATGGATAAAATGTAAAAGTCCTAATTAAACAGTGCCTATAGGGCATTAAATAAGACAGTTTTACTTGGGAGTGCCTCATCTTCGGATGGGGCACTGTACGTGTATCATTTCTCTTAGAGTAAAATTGTCCATTATAAAAGATGTTAAGACTATACTTAGCACCACAATTAAAAATTTAGCGTACAGGATAAACCAGTTTTCTGAAAATCCCGGCAAAGACTTTACCCGCAGCAGGAAACTCCCTGCTGGTATTTTAATGCAGTTCATGCTTAACATGGAGGGCAATTCTTTGGATGCGGAAATCTACAATAATTTCCCTGTATCAAGAGATCGTATGACC
>JAGBOJ010000037.1 GCA_017633935.1 Lachnospiraceae bacterium
GCCATGCAAGCATGTCTTTTGTGACCTTTTGATCCTGACATCATTATAATATCACACGCCGGGTATAATATAAAGCAGATTGATTTAATCGTCTTCAAACTGTAAAATCAGAGTAACAATTCAGCACTGGTCAAGTACCGGATTGTAACAGATCATATCGGCCTGCGGCATGGCGCAGAATGATGATGCGGGAAGTATGCAGGCGTATGATACGGAAAATACACAAGCGTATGATACGGAAAGTACGGAAGCGAATGATACGGAAAGCTTGCAGGCAGCAGTAGAGGGGTATATAAAGAGTAAAGGCGACGGAAGACCGTCGCCTTTGAGGGGAGTATAAATAATTAATAAGGGGTTATCATAAACGAATTATTGAAGGGTTAACTCGTTTACAAATAAATAGTATCATTAAAAAATGCTGAAATCAAGCGGTTTGCGGGGTGTTCATAGATTGTTCATAGATTTTGAACAAAGCCAGTAATGACGAATACCTGCTATCGCTTTTTGAACAGACGGACTATAAAATACGCTATGGCAGCGGCGATGAAAACGGGCAGGATAACGATAGCCACATTGACCGCTATGTAGATTACGATCATTATTCCGAAGATTATGATCAGTATCATCCACCATGGCATTATATTGCTCTCACTGCCGAAGATCCTTGCGTCATTATCGTCATTTTCATTATCGGCATCATCAGCAGCGACATTCCGCCTGTCGCTCTTATCGGCGGTATCGATGACCGTTTTGGCGATGAGGCGCGGATTTCCGAGACCGGCAAGCACTTCTTCTTCGGTAGCTCCCTTGCGGATCTCCGTATTTATAAAATTTTCATAATAACCGATATTGTCGTTTATAACGGCTGCAGAGACATTTCCCGAAAGAGCGCTTCTGAGTTCACTTAAAAAATCGTCCTTTGTCATCATGTTTCCTTTCAAATCACAATTGTTTTATGTTATAATTTTATAGAATATATATTTTTACAAAAAAATGCAAGGATAAGGGCAGATTGAACAGATTTAGTTTATCGGAGCGGGCAATACTTGTTTTATACGGTCTTACGGCAGTACTTATATTATTAGTATTATTTATGAGCTATTTTGCCGGCAGTTCTACAAATACACATATACTTGATAAGGAGCCGGTGCTGTTTAATGACGGCTGGTCTTTATACAGAGAGGGGGAAGTCCTTTCTGAGACCGTGTTACCGCTTAAGGACAAAAGATTTGAGGACAGTCCTATCACTATAGGAAGAAGGCTTACCGGGGATGATTGCACAAACGGAGAATGGCTTATGTTTGTGACGTTTCATTCTTCCGTGCAGATAAGCATAGATGGCAGGGTATGCTATGAATATGGGAATATGGAAAGCAAAGTCTTTAACGTCCCACCTACGGCTTATCATTTCTTCCGGCTTGAAAAACAGTACGAAGGCAGGGTCCTGACCATTACAACGGACAGTCCCCTGAAAAAATACAGGGGCAGGGTAAACGACATTTATATAGGAGACCGCGGTTCGGAATATATAATGCTTGTCCGTAAGAATATAGTGACCCTTGCAGTATGCGCGCTGCTTTTATCGTTGGCCGCCATATTCTTAAGTATGTGGATACTGCTCGAATTCCGCATTAAGAAAAAGAAAAGAAACTATAAATTTCTCTGGCTTGCGGCTATAGCGGCGCTCATAGCTGTCTGGAGTTTAAGCGAGACAAGGGTTTTGCAACTGGTTTTTAACAATATAGAGCCCTTGAGTGTGTACAATTTTGAGTGGCTTGTACTCATACAGATGGCGATCGTGGGGTATTTCCTCGGGAACAGCTCCAGATATGTCGAAAAGATCAATATGATGATAGCTCCGGTGCCTGTGATAAATGCGCTGCTCATAAACGCGATGATGTTTATGGGGATAGCGGACCTTGATACAACGGTCATCGTATCGCATTTTTGCATAATCATCGTATCGGCCTTTGAGATATTTGCGGCGATCAAGTCCAGAAAGATAGAACAGAACCGCAACACAGGCATGATAATATCCTTTTCCGGAGATTCGGTGGGCTTTTTCCTGCTGGTATTTACGGTACTTGTGGACATGGTCCGGTATTATGTGGGGATGAACGTGGACAATGCCATGTTTACAAGGATAGGAGTGATGTTTTTTATTGCCGCGCTGGGATTTTCGGAGCTCAGGAGCAATATAGACCTAAAGCTTGTGCAGAAGCAGTCCCAGACCTATAAGCAGATGGCGCTGCACGACGGACTTACAAACTTAAGCAACCGCACTGCTTATCAGGAAAAGATCGCATATCTGAATGCCAGCGACACCGGAAGAGTAAAGACTATCGTGGCTATATTTGATGTGAACAACCTTAAATCGGTAAATGACAGGCAGGGGCATGAGGCCGGAGACAGATACATAAAGAGCTGTGCGTATTTTATCAACGGCTTTTTCAGGGATTTTGCCACGCTCTTCAGGATCGGGGGAGATGAGTTTGCGATCATATGCTCCCTTGATGACAAGAAGAGATTCTTTGCGGCTTATGATGAGATGCAGCTTAAATATACGCTTGCAGACCGTGAAAACATTAATTTTGCCTACGGATATGCAGAATTTGATGAAAGTCAGGATCAGGATCTGTACGATACGGTACGCAGGGCCGACAAGATGATGTATGAGTGTAAACTTCGCATGAAGAAGGAAGGACAGGCAGAAACGAGATGAGATTTACGAAGCTTGGTGAAAATGATATCAGATGTGTCATTACCGAAACGGAGCTTATAAATTACGGTCTCAGCATGGATGACATTCTGGAAAGAAACGGCAGGATGAAGGAATTTTTCAGGGCTGTACTGGATATGGGCTCAAAGGAGCTCGGCATGAGAAAAAAAGACGGGATACATCTTGCTTCGGCGCAGATAAGCGTACTCAAGGATAACAGCATTTCCATTATATTCCATGAGACAAGCGTTGAGGAGGTCTTAAGGAGTCTGGTGGGAGACGATGAGGAAAGACTTGCAAAGCTTGAAAGGGATATTGCCGAGAATATAAAAAAGAACCCTCAGCGGCTGTCCAAAGAGGTCAGGAATGAGATAGTGGATTTTATCGAGGATAAGATCAGGCGTGAGGGACATCTGACACCGGCGGTAATGGCGGAGATACGCCAGATAAGGGAAGAGATAAACTCGGATGATTATGATATCCTCGCATCCGAAGGCCGGTTTAAGATGTGCGCGATCAGGTTCAGATCGCTCGATGATGCGATAAGATACTGCACAATGACCGATTATACGGGAGAATTTACCAGCGCGCTTTATAAATCCGCAAAAGACGAAGAGTTTTATCTTATTATCTACAGGAATGATATGCCGCTTGAAAAATACAGCGGACTGCTCTTCGGGGCATCGGAATTCGGGAGCGTGATGGAGCTTACAGACGCCGGCAGGGCTTTTTTGCTGTCGCATACGGAAACCATGATAGAAGATGACGCATATAATAAACTTAAATCTGTAGGAAAGAAATGATGCGACGGAGGTGACATTTTGAAACTGATGTTTATCGGAGCAGACCATGAGGTGACGGGAAGCTGTCATTACATAGAGGCCTGTGAAAAGAAAATACTTGTGGATTACGGGATGGAGCAGGGCAAAAATCTGTTTGAAAATGTGGAGCTGCCTGTTGAGGCTTCGCAGATAGATTATGTACTCTTAACACATGCCCACATAGACCATTCCGGACTGCTGCCCCTTTTATATCAGAAAGGCTTTACGGGAAGGATATATGCTACGGAGGCGACCTGCGGACTCTGCGAGATAATGTTAAGGGACTCCGCCCATATCCAGATGTTTGAGGCGGAATGGAGAAACAGGAAGGCGAAGCGTTCGGCTCAGATTGAAAAATTTGTGCCTCTTTATAATATGGAGGATGCGGACGGGGCGATAAGACTTCTTACTCCGGTTAAATACAATACAAAGGTCGATATATGCGACGGGATATCCGTAAGGTATACCGATGTCGGGCATCTTCTCGGCTCTGCGGCCATCGAGGTCTGGTTAAAGGAAAACGGCATTGCCAAAAAGATAGTCTTTTCAGGGGATGTGGGAAATAAGAACCAGCCGCTCTTAAGGGACCCCGAAAGGATAACCGAAGCGGATTACGTGGTGATCGAGTCCACCTACGGAGACAGGCTTCATTCGGATCAGCCCGTGGACTATGTAAAGGAGCTTTCAAGGATCCTGTCGGATACCTTTAAGAGAGGGGGAAATGTCGTGATACCCTCCTTTGCCGTGGGAAGGACGCAGGAAATGCTGTACTTTTTAAGGCAGGTAAAGGAACAGGGGCTTGTGAAGGAATTCCCGGATTTCAAGGTTTATGTGGATTCGCCCCTTGCCGTGGATGCCACACATATATTCAAGCAAAATGAAGCCGAGTGCTTTGATGAAGAGGCACTGGAGCTTGTAAATAAGGGCATAAACCCCCTTACCTTCCCCGGACTTAATCTGGCTATAACTACCGATGAGTCGAAGGAAATAAATGATAATGAGGAGCCGAAGGTCATAATCTCGGCGTCCGGAATGTGTGAGGCAGGAAGGATCAGGCATCATCTCAAGCATAATCTCTGGCGTGAGGAATCCACCATACTTTTTGTGGGCTATCAGGCAAACGGGACATTGGGCAGAGCGCTTATAGAGGGTGCGGACACGGTAAAGCTGTTTGGCGAGCAGATAGAGGTCAGGGCACAGATACTCGGACTTGCGGGAATGAGCGGTCATGCAGATAAAGCAGGGCTTTTGGAATGGATGGGCGGTTTTGAGAAAAAGCCCTCGGCGGTATTCGTGGTTCACGGTGAAGATACCGTTACGGACAGATTTGCCGAGACCTTAGGGCAGGAGCTTTACCTTAAAGCCTATGCGCCGTACAGCGGCTGCGTGGTAAACCTTGCCGACGGGCAGGTGGTATATAAGGCAGAGCCTAAGCGGATCACGGAAACAGTAAGGCGTTCTGTCAATGCTGTATTTGAAAGACTTTATGCAGCCGGCATGAGACTTCTTGCAGTGATCAGGAAAAATGAGCATATGGCAAACAAGGATCTCGCAAAATTTGCGGATCAGATCAATTCCCTTGCGGATAAATGGGACAGGTGAAAATATGAATCTGATAGCAGCGGTAGATAAAAACTGGGCAATAGGATATAAAAATCAGCTTTTAGCGCATATCCCGGCAGATCAGCGTTTTTTTAGGAGGATGACTGAGGGAAAGGTGGTCGTGATGGGAAGGAGAACGCTTGAAAGTCTCCCGGGCGGAAAGCCTTTAAAGAACAGGACAAATATTGTGCTTTCGCGGAATCCGTCCTATTCTCCCGAAGGCTGTACGGTACTTCACAGCATAGATGAGCTTGTACATTATTTAGAACAATTTAATACCGAAGAAGTGTTTGTAATCGGCTGTGAAAAAATATATACTGAATTGGCAGACTATTGTGATACTGCCTATATCACCTGCATAGATAAGTCATATGAGGCGGATGCCTATTTTCCGAATCTGGATGAGGATGTAAGGTGGGAGCTTGATCCGGACGAGGGGGAGTCTGAAGAGCAGACTTATTTTGACCTTATTTATTTTTTCAGGAAATACAGAAAGGCAGATTGATAACTGAACCGGGGGTTGGGTAAATTGGAGATATTTAAGAGATTAAGGCGTTTGCTTGCCGAGGACAATTCCGGCGAGGATGTGGCAAACGACCTGATAACACTTATCAGATATGATGCGCTTGTAATAGCTATCTGGAGCCTCTTTTTGGGACTGTTCTGTTTTGTGCAGTCACTCGTCAGTTTCGGTATATATTTTATCGTGGCTATGGCGGTATTTGTTTTTATAGTTTTCTTTACCTTTAAGACCGATGAAAATATGACGCTTATCAATGTTTTCGGTCTGGCGGTATTTATCTATGCCATAATATTTTCAAGAGCAATGGGCTGGGCATGCCAGTTCCAGAATTATATCTATATCTATATCCTGCTCATCTGGTACAATTCCCAGAAAACCAACAGACAAAAGGTATTTTACAGCGCGGCCGGACTGGCAGGCTGCGTGATCACCTATATTGTGAGCAGGACAGAAAATATCGTTGATATGAGCAGAAGCCCTTATGCCTTTGTAGGCTCGATGAATATGCTCATTTTCGGTTTTTGCATGTGCTTTATCATACATTCTTTCAGCGCCCAGTATCTTTCAACAGAGCACAAGCTTTACCAGTATAATAAAAAGCTAAAGCAGATAGCCGGAATGGACCCTCTTACGCAGCTTATGAACAGAAGGAGTGCCATGGAGGAGCTCAACAATATCGTAGATAATTACGAGGCAAACGGACAGCCTGTAAGCTTAGCCATAGGAGATATAGATTTCTTTAAGAAGGTAAATGATACCTACGGACATGACTGCGGTGATTACGTGCTTAAATCGCTTTCTATGATGTTCAGCGAGACAATGAAGGAGCAGGGACTTGTGGCACGCTGGGGAGGCGAGGAGTTTTTATTTGTATTTGATTCGAAAAACGGCGATGACGCGGTGGTGGTACTGAACCGTTTAAGAGAAAAGATAGAAAAGACCGAGCTCAATTTCAATTCCGTCACCTTCAATGTGACAATGACCTTCGGTCTTGAAGAATACAGCGGAAATCACGGGCTTGATGACTGCATCAAGAATGCCGACAATAAGCTGTATATGGGTAAGGAAGGCGGCAGAAACAAAGTAGTATTTTAAATATAAGTCATAAGGGGGTATAAAATGCTTCAAAGATTTTCAAGACACTTAAAGGACGATATTATTCCTTTCTGGCAGGGGTTAAAGGATTCAGAGTACGGCGGATATTACGGCTACATGGATCATGACCTTAAGGTGGATAAGCATTACACAAAGGGCTGTATATTAAATTCAAGGATATTATGGTTCTTTTCAAATGCTTATCTTCTTTTTCGTAGGGAGGATTTAAAAGACAGCGCCGCACATGCCTATGATTTTATGCGCAGATATTGCATTGACGAAAAAAACGGCGGGATATTGTGGTCTGTTACCTATGACGGAAAGGCGGAGGATACGACAAAGCATACCTACAATCAGGCCTTTGCGATCTATGCCCTTTCTTCATACTATGACGCCTTCAGGGATAAGGAGGCGCTCGATCTTGCGTTCAGCCTTTTTGACATAATAGAGGATAAATGCTTTGACGGGCAGGGCTATCTGGAAGCGTTTAAGATAGACTGGTCACCGGAATCAAATGAAAAGCTTTCCGAAAACGGAGTCATTGCCGAGAGGACCATGAACACGCTGCTGCATGTCTTTGAAGCCTATACCGAGCTTTACAGGGTGACAAATGAGGAGCGTGTAAGGGAAAGGCTTGTGTGGATACTTAATACATTTGCGGATAAAATGTATAATCCCGGGCTTAAGAGGCAGGAGGTCTTTTTCGATAAGGATTACAAATCTCTTATAGATCTCCATTCCTACGGACACGATATAGAGACAAGCTGGCTCATTGACAGGGGACTTAATATACTCGGGGATGATAAGCTTTATGAAAAGCTTTCGCCCGTGACGGATGCTCTTTGCGAAAAGACGATAGAAAAGGCTTATCATAAGGGCTCTCTTTATGCCGAGTGTGAAAAAGGGGTGGATAAGAAGGACAGGATCTGGTGGGTACAGGCAGAAACGATGGTCGGTCTTGTAAATTATCACTCAAAGCATCCTGAAGACCTTAAGACGGTAGAGCGGATAAAGGAAACGGCGGACTTTATCTTTGAATATATGGTGGATAAGAGGAGCGGGTCCGAATGGTACTGGGATCTTGACGACGACTTAAAGCCCTTTGAGGGACATCCGATAGTGGAGCCGTGGAAATGCCCTTATCATAACGGAAGGATGTGTATGGAGGTCATCAGGCATTTTATGTGATAATAACAGCGTCAAAAGGTCGTGCAGCAATCTGACGTTTTCATGATTTTTGTCGTTCACTATAAATGATACAGAGCTATATTCAGGCAACAGTTTATAAGAATACAGGAGGTACATATGATTCACGAAAAATACTACGAACAGCTCGGAAAACAGAAGGCTATCATTGAAAGAAAAAACACCAAATCGGACACCTTTTATAACGGGGTTTTTGACAGATGGAAATATCCGGTGCTCACAAGAGAGCATGCTCCGCTTTTCTGGAGATATGACCTTGATAA
>JAGBOJ010000005.1 GCA_017633935.1 Lachnospiraceae bacterium
GGCAGCACCTCAGCCGGCGGCAGCACCTTCACCCCAGCCGGCAGCGGGAGCGGGCTGGACATGCTCCTGCGGTACTGTAAATACCGGAAAATTCTGTTCAAACTGCGGTAAGCCCAATCCCACAGGACCGTGGACATGCTCCTGCGGCACTGTAAATACCGGGAATTTCTGCTCCAACTGCGGAAGCCCGAAGCCGCAGTAAGGAACCGTTCATAAATAACTTGAACGAGACAAATGATCAAGTTATTTTGCAACAGTTCATTAGCAGCAGATATATACAATCGGATATAATATTTTGGAGGTAAGGCAAATGTCAGAGGATAAGGAAACAAAGGAAGCTTTTGAAAATAACACTGAAACTGAAAATAAGGAAACCAAGGAGAGCAAGTCCTTTACGGATAAGTTCAACGAAACAGTAGATAAGGCGGCGGAAAAAGCAAAGCCCTATGTCGAGAAGGCAAAGCCGATGGTAGAGGATGTAAAAAAGCAGGTTAAGAAGACCGCAAAGCCTGTGGTAAAGGCTGCAAAATCAAAAGCCAAGGCGGTTAAGAAGGCTGTGGACGACAAGCTTTATGAGCATGAAGTGATAGTACAGTATCAGGGAAGATCCTTTTATGCCAAGGATATGAATGAAAGCGCAATAGAGGATTTTGTTGCAAACGGCGGCAAAAGGGATCAGATCAAACAGGTTCAGCTTTATGTAAAGCCGGAAGAAAATGCCTGCTACTATGTGATAAATAACAAGACTACAGGTAAAGTAGAGCTTTGATCTTATAAGGATTTCTATGGACAGAGTACTTTTTATTTCATCTAATACGCAGAAAATGAGGGAGTTGCAGCATTTTTTTGAAAACGATTACCGTGTTCAGGCGCTGCCGCTCTCAAACGGAAATATCATGAATGAGCTTGTGGGTATCACCGATTGTGTCGTGGTCTATGCCGAGGCACTTACGAGGACCAAGCTTTTCGGTATCATGGATTTCAGGGAGCAGGACAATATCATAAATGTCCCGCTGCTTCTGATCGCTGACGACAGCGACCTTGATATTTTTAAGCAGAATGTCAAGCCCAATCCGGATTATGTACTTCCGCTTGATGCCTCCATGCGCGATATAAGGCTCGGGATCGAACGGCTTTGTGCCACATCCGAAAAGATCAAGTCGATCCTTGTAGTGGATGATGATTCTGTTTCGTTAAAGCTTGTAAAATCCTATCTGGATGAAAACTATAAGGTTAATTGCGTAAAGTCGGGAATGCTGGCTCTAAAGTTTTTGGAAAAGCAGAAGCCGGATCTGATACTGCTTGACTGCTATATGCCGGAGATGAACGGAGCCCAGACCTTACAGCTTATCAGAAATATGCCAAACATTAAGAGGGTGCCGGTTGTGTTTCTGACAGGCAATTCGGACCGGAATATGGTTATGAACTGTATATCCCTTCATCCCAGCGGATTTCTTGTAAAGCCCGTAAAAAAAGAAGACCTGCTTGCTAAGCTTAAGCAGGTGATCTGATAAAGGCAATATAAAAGCCGCGGCTGTCATATCCGACAGACCGCGGCTTTGTTCTTTCAATCCTTATTCTTATCGTAGATGATCTTAAGACCCTTTAACAGCAGATCGGGGTCGATGATTATCTCATGCCGGCAATTGGGAATGACAACTCCCGAGAGCCCGCCCGTGGCTATGACTGTTGCCTTTGAATTAAGCTCCTCCTCAAACCGGTCTATCATTCCGTCGATTTTTGATGCCTCGCCAAAGATGATACCGCTCTGCATGGCATCGATCGTATTTGAACCGATGGCCTTTTTTGGAGTGGCATATGAAACCCTCGGCAGAAGAGAAGTGCCGGAAACAAGTGATTCAAGTGAAACGTTAACACCCGGAAAGATCACACCGCCTATATAAGCCCTGTCACCGTCTATCGCAGCCATCGTGGTTGCGGTCCCCATATCGATCACGATATTCGGGGCACCGTATACATTGAGCGCCGCAACCGAATCCACTACAAGATCGGCTCCGAGTGTGGCAGGATCGTCTATTCTTATGTTCAGACCCGTTTTTATACCGGCTCCGACCACAAGCGGATTACGCTTTATTACCTTCCTTAAAGCGGACTTTACTATATGCGTAAGTGACGGTATGACCGATGAGATTATACAGCCGTCCACGGATTCGGCGGATATGTTGTGTATGCTTAAAACCGCCATTATCATCATCGCATATTCCAGCTCGGTCTTTTTTAAGTCAGTCGAGATCCTCTCGGTAAAATGTATCTTTTCGTCGTCAATACAGCCTACGACTATATTGGTATTTCCCATATCAACCGCAAGTATCATGTCTGTCCTCCTTATGTGTGTACGGCCGTTAAGCCGCGTTTTTTCCTATTGCCGAAATGATACGCATTATGACAGGGATGAGCACTATATCAAAGAGCAGTTCAAAAAGGAAATTTACGCCTACAAAGGTTGCAAGCAGAAAAACAATGGGGCTCTGACCTTCGGCACCGTCGATCCAGAGATTTTTAAATACGGTAAGCATCGCTATACAAAAGATGCCGGTATTTGTGACAGGTGCTATAACGGCTGCGCTTATGACATCCAGATACTTTTTCTTCTTAAGCGCTTTATAGATGAGTCCGGAAAAAAATCCTGCGGCAGCGCCCTTTATGAGACAGGTGAGCACGGTCACGACCGGATTCTGGTTAAACATTAAAAGACTGAAGGGCTCTGAACCGGATATTACGGCTATGACCACTATGAAGCCGAATACACCGCCTAAAAGTGCACCTGCTGCGGGACCGTAGATAATGGCTCCGATTATTATCGGTATGAGCGATAAAGTGGGGGTAAAGGGTCCTATCCTTATTCCGGATGCAAATACCTGTAGAACGATGATGATAGCGGCAAGAACCGCCGTGCCAACGAGACGCTGGACTTTTGAAGTCTTACTTGTCATAATTACTCCTCCTGCTGATATTCCCGCATAATTTACGGTTTACAGGGAGCCGGTCGTAAATGATCTATGATCGGGAACCTGTCACCGCACCGGGATACATCGCACGATTAAGATACCATATATAGGGGTCGGGATGCAACTGTCAGACTAAAAATAATTCCGAAATAAATACCACAGCACAGCAGATCATCGATACCGGGAAAAGGCCGAGACCTGCCCATGCAGCCGCAATCCCGGTGATGAGTGCAAGGTATCCCGCAACGGGACTGTTTGTTGCCTCTGTAACCGCCGGAAATGTCATTACGGCAAGTGTTACATAGGGGACATAGTATAAGAAGCTTTGAAGAAAAACATTTTTTATGCGCTTTCTTATAAGCGTCAGCGGGATTATCCGTATGAGGTTTGTGGTCAGTATCATTGTCAGTATGTAGATCCATGTTGAACCGGTCATAAAAAACAGTCTCCTTTTTTATCAGCCGTTATTTTCGCTGTCAAAAGCCGTATCCTGAGGATGCGGCTTTATATAAGCTGTTACCGCCGAGATCAATATCGTAAGAACGATTATCGTAATGCCGGAATTTAAGCCAAGCTTCCCGGCGATACCGGACAGATCGGCAAAAAAGCTCAAGATAAAGCCGGCAGTTACGGAAAGGAGCACAGCCCTGTCCTTTTTGCACGGCGGTATGATTATGGCAATGAACATTCCGTAAAGAGCTACGCTTAATGCCGATACCGCTCTTGCCGGAAGGATATTTCCGGCTATAATTCCAAGCATCGTGCCCAGCGCCCATAAGGGGGTGGATACACTAAAAGCACCGAAGGTATAATACGGATTGAGGTATCCGTTATAGGCGATGGAAATGCCGAAGATCTCGTCCGTGACGCAAAAGCCTGTCAGTATCCGTTTGAAAAACGGGGTATCGGGAGAAAACTTCTGCGAAAGAGCCGTGCTCATAAGCAGATATCTTAAATTGGTGACGATGCTCATGGCGATCATGCCCAAAATTCCCGCATCCTGCATTATAATGGTATAGCCTCCGTATTCTCCGGCAGAGGCTCTTGTAAAAAAGCTGCAGATAAAACCCTGCAGGGGCGAAATAGAGCATTTTTTCGCCATAAATCCAAGGGAAAATGCCACCGCAAAATATCCCAGAGCAATGGGTATGCCGTCTCTTAAGCCTTTTTTATAGGCGGAAATGTCATTCATGTATATGCTTCCTCCGATCGTATTAAGAAATACGCTAACCATTATACTTAAATGAAAGAAAAACTCAATGGAAGACAGGAGGATATTGGTGTATAATATTGCACGAAAAAAAATCCTGCACAGCGGGATCAGGTAAAAAAAGGAGGTATCATGGGTAAGAGTTTAAGGGATGTACAAAAGATCATTAAGGAAGAAAATATACAGATGGTGGATTTTAAGCTCACCGACATAGACGGCAGATGGAGGCATCTGAGCATTCCGGCAAAGAATCTCACCGAGAGCATTATGGAGCAGGGTATAGGCTTTGACGGAAGCAATTACGGATATGCACCGGTGGAAAACAGTGATATGGTGTTCATTCCGGTGCTTGATTCGGCTGTGATAGATAAATATGCAAAGATCCCGACTCTTTCGATGATAGGGGATGTAAGAGTGATCGATCTTCCGGAAAACAGGCCGTTTGACCAGTATCCGAGAAATGTGGCGATACGCGCCCTGGAATATATGAAGGAAACAGGGGTGGCAGATGAGATGATCATCGGACCTGAGTATGAATTTTATCTTTTCGATAAGGTAAGGTACAGCACAGACTACAATGATATGTTCGTAAAGATCGAGACGGCGCAGGCCGCCTTTGAGTCGGGAAGCGATGAAAACAACAACGGATTTCAGGTGCTCCCGGGTGCGGGCTACCATAACAGCCTTCCCACGGATATCAGAAACGATTTAAGGAGCCGTATGTGTCTTTCGATGGAGGAATGGGGTGTTGCGGTAAAATATCATCATCCCGAGGTCGGAGGAAGCGGACAGATGGAGATAGAGGTCGAGCTTGGCGATATGCTTAAGCTTGCGGATGATACGATGTCGGCAAAATATGTCATAAAAAATGAGGCGGTAAAGGACGGTATTACAGCCACCTTTATGCCAAAGCCGCTCTCTTCGGAGGCCGGAAGCGGAATGCATGTGCATATGCTCCTTTTTAAGGATAAAAAACCCGTCTTTTATGATAAAGACGGCTATGCGCAGCTTTCAAAGACCGCACATTATTTTATGGGAGGGCTCTTATCACATGCCAGATCGATCTGTGCGATCACAAATCCATCAACCAATTCATATAAAAGGCTCGTGCCCGGCTTTGAGGCACCGGTCACGATAGGCTATGCAATGAGCAACAGAAGCGCCGTTATCAGGATTCCGGCTTACGCAAAGACGCCGGACAAGAAAAGATTTGAGCTTCGTAATCCTGATGCCACCTGCAATCCGTATTACGCATACGCGGCTATCCTTATGGCGGGGCTGGACGGAGTGAAAAACAGGATCGACCCTCACGAAAAGGGCTGGGGACCCTACGACTGCAATCTCTACACTCTTCCCGAGGAGGAAAAGGCAAAGCTTACGGGCCTTCCGGCATCGCTCGATGAGGCGATAGCAGAGCTTAAGAAGGATCATGATTATCTGACAGCCGGCGGAGTTTTCCCCGAAAGACTTATTAAGCAGATGATCTCCAGAAACGAAAGATCGGCTTCGGCTGTATCAAAGCTTCCCCACCCTATGGAATTTGCGATGTATTATGATATCTGACATGATGTCATAGTCAAAAGGTGCGTTAACACCTTTAGGATACAATATATAGCGATCGTCCGGTCTGTAAGGAACTGCCATTCCCTACAGACCGCAGAGCTGCGAAAGGAAGGAATGACCCGGTGATAGAAAGATTTGAATTGATAGATAGAAAAGTGGTCGACTCCAACAGGGTGTTTGATTACTGCAAGGACACATTGAAGCTTCCCGACGGGCGCATAACGGTTTATGAGACCCTTCTTCATAAAGGTGCGGCCGCGGTGGTCCCTGTCTTAGATGACGGAAGGATACTCCTTGTTAAACAGTTCAGGCACGCGATAGACAGGGTGAGCCTTGAGATACCGGCAGGAGGCAGAAATAATGAGGATGAGCCCTATATAGCAGCGGCAGCAAGGGAGCTTGAAGAGGAGACCGGCTATAAAAGTGACGATCTTACGCATCTTATCTCCTTTGTGACAGCCATAGCCTACTGCAATGAAAGGATCGAGGTCTTTCTTGCAAGAGGGCTTAAAAAATCCAGCCAGCACCTTGATCCCGACGAATATATTGATGTGGAGGCTTTTGAGCTTAAGGACCTCCTTGATATGATATATGAAGGCAGGATACAGGATTCAAAGACCATTGCCGCTGTTATGACTTATAAGGCGAAGTCTGGGCTGTAAGATAATTGTATTTTCAAGCTTAAGACCGGCGGCTTAAATTGTCAGAATATTCATCTTTCCGGTTTACAAGTGTCAGTATGTTGTAAATGTTATGTAAATTGTTACGGAAATATTAAATGGTTTACATATTATGACATAAAAAATTTACATAATAGGTTAAATTTTTTTTTATTTTTTATTTTCACAACATATTGTTAGTTGAATTTTTGGCGTTAACGATATGTTGTGATTTTTATGAGAAGTGGGGGATAAACCGCGAAAAATGCGGAAAAATAGGCATTGCTTTTCTGAAAATTCGTATATATAATGTCATATGTGGCGCTTTTAATAAAAGCCGACACAAATGGAGAGGAAATATACGGGTATATGGAAGAGCATGTTGAAGCATTCATAAATTATTTACATAATGTTAAGAAGACTTCAAAAAATACAGAGATGTCATACAGAAGGGATCTGTTAAAACTGATACCGTGGCTTGAAGCAAGAAGCATAACAGATGTAAAGGATGTAAAGAAAGAGGATCTGGCATTATATATCAGGCATTTTGAGGATGAAAAGGCCGCTCCCGCATCGGTATCAAGAAGCATCGCATCCATAAGGGCATTTTTCAATTATCTTGAAAAAGAGGGAATTATAGAGGAATCTCCCGCAGAGGGGATGAAATCCCCTAAGATAGAGAAGAAGCTTCCCCAGATAATGACACAGGATGAGGTGATAAGGCTTTTGGAACAGCCCTCCGGTGATACCCCGAAGGAGCTTCGGGATAAGGCAATGCTTGAACTGCTCTATGCTACGGGGATGAGAGTTACCGAGCTTATCACATTAAAGCTCTCGGATCTGAACCTTCAGATGAATTATGTGGATTGCCACGATCCGAATAAGGACAGGATAATTCCCTTTGGCATCGAGGCAAGAAACGCCCTGAAAAATTATATCGAGCATTCAAGGGAAGCAATGATAGAAAATAAAAACGAAGATACGCTTTTTGTAAACTGTTCGGGACAGCCAATGTCAAGGCAGGGCTTCTGGAAGCTGATAAAGTACTATACCAAGAGAGCCGGTATACAGATGGATATAACGCCGCATACACTCAGGCATTCATTTGCGGCACATCTTGTGGAAAACGGAGCCGACTTAAGATCGGTACAGGAAATGCTCGGACACTCCGACATATCCACGACACAGATATACGCGGCATTAAGCCATAATCATATCAGAGAAGTGTATGAAAAAGCGCATCCGAGACATTGATCCGGATGCGCTGTTGTTATAATGAGTGATCATTTTACCGAATGAACCTCTTCGTAGATGCTTATGATCTCCTTTGAGGGAGTTTTCGTAGCCATACTTACGATAACATTTGTCACAAGGGAGACTATGAAAGCGGGAAGCAGCTCGTATATGGCAAATATGCCGCCCATAGGTGCAATGAGGAATTTCCAGATAAATACGACGGCACCTCCGGCTATCAGACCGGCAAGGGCACCCTGCTTATTGGAACGCTTCCAGAAAAGGGCGAGAAGCATCGTGGGACCGAAGGTGGCACCGAAGCCTGCCCATGCGAAGGAAACAACCCTGAATACGGAGCTGTTTGGATTCCATGCAAGGATGATCGAGATTATTGCTATGATTATGACGGTTGCTCTTGCGGCGATCATTGAGGCTCTTTGAGATAGCTTCAGCTTGAAGAAATCCTGCATCAGATCCTGTGAAACGCTTGAAGAAGCCGCAAGGAGCTGTGAATCCGCGGTAGACATCGTGGCTGCAAGGATACCGGCAAGGATTATTCCGGCGATGAGCGCAAGGAACAGGCTGTTTTTACTCATAAGATCGGCAAGCTTGATTATAACGGTTTCGGAATCCGAGCTGGTCGTAAACAACGGGATCTTACCGTTAAGCGAAACACTGTAGCCTATCACACCTATAAGGATCGCTATACCCATTGAGATCACGCACCAGACAGATGCGATCCGGCGTGAAAGCTTAAGCTCAGCCTCATTTCTTATAGCCATAAACCTTAAAAGGATATGGGGCATACCGAAGTAGCCGAGTCCCCATGCAAGCGTTGAAACGATAGGCAGGAATCCGAAGGAGCCGGCCGAGCCTGAGGCTGCATCATAGCCCTGAAATACATTTAAGTATCCGGGAAGGGCTTTTGCGTTTTCGATCACATTAGAAAAGCCGCCGGCCTGATCGATACCGAAAAATACGATAACCACCAGAGCGATCGTCATGAATATACTCTGGATGAGGTCCGTGGTGGATACCGCAAGAAAGCCGCCTAAAGTCGTGTAGGAAATTATGATGACCGCACCGAACAGCATGGCGATATGGTATTCCACATTAAATAAGCTGTTAAAAAGCGTGCCGACAGCCTTAAAACCGGAGGCTGTATAGGGTACGAAAAATACCAGTATGATGATCGAGGCTATACACGAAAGGGAGTGTGTCTTGTCATTGTAGCGGTTAGAGAAAAACTCGGGTATCGTAAAGGCATTGACTCTTGCGGAATAGCGGCGTAAGAGTCTTGATACAAAAAGAAAGTTAAGCCAGGTGCCTAACGCAAGGCCGATAACGGTCCAGCTTACCTCGGCAAGTCCCGCAATGTAGGCAAGTCCCGGCAGACCCATTAAAAGGTAGCTGCTCATATCGGAGGCTTCGGCGCTCATGGCAGTGACGAGGGGACCTAAGGAGCGTCCGCCGATATAAAAGCTGTCCGAGCTGTCAGCGGCACCCTTTTTACTGAAGATAACGCCGACCATCAGCATGGCAAATAAATAGAGAACGATTGTGATTACAATGATGATCTGTGAGGTAGTCATGATTTCCTCCTAAATAATAATAAAAAAACAAACAACAAAAAAGTATATGTTAAAATATCAATCTCGTCAAATGAAAGGAAATGTGATACTATATAATCCATCTTTTTACGGAGGTAGGAAATGAGAGTAGCTGTAGCATATGTTGATGGAAATGTAGCGGATTTCAAGGCTGCGGATGAATTCATATTATATGATATCGAAGACAGAAAGGTCGGACTCAGTCAGAGCATACAGGTGCGCAAGGACTGGTATATGTCGGTGGCGGAGTTTCTGGCAGAACAGGATACCGATGCTGTCATCTGCGGACAGATAGGAAGAGGAGCCCTGTCATCCTTTAAGGAAGGCTCGATAAAGGTTTTCGGGGGAGTGAGCGGAAGCGTGGAGGATGCGGTTAAGGCATATACAGAGGGGACATTGATTTTTGACCCTATGGCGGGGATGTAATATGGCAATAAGAAGAAAATTTATAAGTACCAGACTGCTGCAGAGCGGTATGAAGATCGATCAGGCGCTGGTGGATACCACAGGAAGGACACTTATAGAAAAGGGCGCCTATCTGGATGATTTTCAGATCGAGTATCTTCAGGAGAAGGGTATAGGCGGTATTTATGTGGCTGAGGGTGAAGCCGATCCCGAAGAGCTGGAAATGTCCATACCGCAGTATACCAGAGACCTTATCCAGAAGGAGAGAAAAGAGGACCGCGCCAAGGTCAAGCTCAATAAAGAGGTTATCGAAAGAGTGGGGCAGGGGGTCCAGTATCTTTTCAATAATTCAGAGTCGGACAATCTGGCGGAGGCCACGAACAATGTATCAAGTGAGCTTATAAAGGTTATAAGCGACTCCGATGCAGTGGCGGTCGATATCAACCTTATAAAGGTCAGCGATGAATATACCTTCAAGCACAGCGTGGATGTTGCCACGATGGCGATGATAATAGGTAAAAACTACGGGCTGGAAAAGGAAGAGCTGAGGGAGTTGTGTACGGCAGGACTCCTTCACGACCTCGGTAAATCCAAGATCCCGCTTGAGGTGCTCAATAAGCCCGGAAGACTTGATGAAAACGAATTTGCGCTGATGAAGCAGCACTCTCTTTTCGGCTTTAAGATATTAAAGGAGAAGAATGAGTTCCCGGATTCGATCATGAGGGGGGTGCTGCAGCATCATGAAAAGATAAACGGAAAGGGTTATCCGCAGGGATTGTCTGACAAGCAGATCCATAAATATGCGAAGATCATCGCTGTGGCGGATGTTTATGATGCGCTGGTCACAAAGCGTCCTTATAAGGACGGGCTTTCAAAGCGTGTGGCCGTTGAGATGATAATGGCGATGACGGGTGAACTGGACCTTAAGGCAATGAAGAGCTTTCTGGGGAGTATAATCCTGTATCCCGTTGACAGTATCGTGCATCTTTCCACGGGAGAGCCCTGCAAGGTGGTGGAAAACAATAAATTAAATGCTTTAAGGCCGAGAGTCGTGGGACTTAAGACGGGTAAGGTCTATGACCTTGCAAATGATGTGGCCTGCGCGAGCATGATAATCGTAGAGTAGGATTTTGAACGCCAAAGTAGTAATACTATAACAATATATAAAGGAGAGGGAAATCTTATGAAGAAAAGGGAAAACATTTTCGGAAAACTGCTGTTAATTCTTATGATCGCAAGCGTGCTGATCACCGGATGCGGCTCTTCGGGCTTAAACAGCGCGGAGGCTGTGGTAAGCGATGCGTTCTATTCCGCAAAAAATGCGGCGCAGGGGGCTTACGAGGGCGCTCAAAAGGCGGCCGGCTATGCGGCGGATACCGCAAATGAGTGGTATGATGAGGCGGTAGATACGGCTGAGTCTTTCTACGAGGGCCCAGTGGCCGAGGAGGCTGCCAATGATGAAGGCTATGAGGGATATGATCAGGGGACAGGTGACGGCATAAAGGCTGTAGCTTCTGCGGGAAATGAAGTAGTCCTTGATTCCGAAAAGATAGTTTATCATGCGGATATTTCCGTCAGCTCAAAAAATTTTGACCATGCAAGAGAGCAGATAAAGGAAGCTGCGGAGAAATACGGCGCTGTCTTACAGACTGAAAATTACAATGAAAACGATATCGGATGGTATATGAGAGGGGATGAATCCGGCAGCAACCGCAGGTATTATTATGTGGAATACCGTGTGCCTACCCAAAACTATAATGATATGCTTTCCGAAACCGGCAATATGGATGCGGTTGTCAATTATATCGACACCTCCGCCGTAAATATCACGCAGCAGTATTCTGATGTTGAGGCTGAGATAGAGGCTCTTGAGGCTGAGTTGAAGCAGCTTAAGGACATTATGAAGGATGCAAAGAAGGTCGAGGATGTGCTTTATATACAGGAGCGCATAACCGAGGTTTTAAGCGCCTTAAACCGTAATAAGTCAAACCTGAAGCGGATGGATACGGATGTGGCTTATTCTTATGTTAACATAAGTCTGCAGGAGGTCGCTGCATATAAGGAGCCGGAGCCTTCTCCCAATCTTACATATGAAGAAAAGCTGATGAAGAATTTTTATAATTCGATCATTGAATTTGAAAACTTCTGCTACGATTTCGTACTCTATGCGGTAAGGAACTGGATAAAGATCCTTGCAGTCATCATCATTTTAATAATCGTAATATCCATATTCCGCGGAGGAAAGGATAAAAGAGCCATAAGGAAAGAGGTAAAGAAGCAGTATAAGGAAAAGAAGAAAGAGGAAAAAAGACTCAGAAAAGAAGCCGAAAAAGCGATAAATAAAAAGATTGAATAATCCTGAAGAGATTTGGATTAATGACTGAGTTTATCTTTGAGAGCATAATTACAGGTATAGCACTCGCCATGGACGCATTTTCCGTTTCCATCGCAAACGGCTTAAAGGAGCCGCAAATGAGGGTAAGGAGAATGTGTAAAATGGCCGGGTGTTATGCCTTTTTTCAGTTTCTTATGCCTCTTTTGGGGTGGTTTATCGTGCACACGATGGTCAGGATATTTGACACGCTGACAGATGTGGTGCCGTGGATAGGCTTTTTTGTGCTGATCATACTCGGAGTAAAGATGATAGCAGAGGGCTTAAAGGAAAGACGGGAGATGAAGCTGCAGGGTGATGGCGCCTTAAAAAGGGATGAGAAGGATTCGATCAGGACTGCGGATAATATCACTCTTTTGCTTCAGGGCACAGCCACCTCGATAGATGCACTTTCCATAGGCTTTGCGATAGCTGCCTATGATACCGTCCATGCCGTTTTCAGTGCTGTCATCATCGGAGGAGTCACCTTTATCATATGTCTTACGGGCTTAAAGCTCGGTAAAAGGCTCGGAGTGATATTTATGGGCAGGGCAGGCGTGATAGGCGGCATCATACTCATCGCTATCGGTATAAAGTTGCTGCTCGGATAAAGCCTCAGAGCCGATGAATAAAGATCACTGCCCCGCCGGGTCAACAGCCGTATCCTTTGAGTAGACAAGCTTTAACAGTATCGGTGTTACTATGGAGCTTACTATTATCAGAAGTATGACCGAAGTGAAATAGCTGTGCTGCAAAAGACCTGCGGCAAGACCGCGCTGAGCCACGATAAGCGCAACCTCCCCTCTTGTCATCATGCCAAGTCCTATCTTAAGGCTGTCTCTTTTACCGTAACCCAGTAAAAGCGAGGCACCGGAGCAGCCGACGATCTTTGATAAAAGCCCCACCAGTACGAAGAACAGCGAGAACAGAAGTATTTTTGTGTCGGTATCGCGGATATTTGTCTGAAGCCCGATACTGCAGAAGAACACGGGACCGAAGAGCATATAGGAATTGACATCCATTTTCCTCTGGATATAGTCGGAATCGTCAAGAGAGCTTAGGATAACTCCGGCGATATACGCACCCGTGATATCGGCAACACCGAAATACTGCGCGGCAAGGTAAGCGAGGATGAAGGCCAGAGCCATTCCGATGATCGGGATCCTTCTCGTATGAGGGTAGCGCTTATCAAGCCACTTGAATATGTGATAGACGATAATGCCCACACCTATGGCAAATATAAAGAAGAGAACCGTTCTGAAAGCCACATCGGTTATTCTGGCATCGGGGTCCTTAAATCCGATCACAATCGTAAGAACGATGATGCCGATAACATCATCAATTATCGCGGCGCTCATAATGGTAGTCCCTATGGCATCGGAAAGCCGGCCCATTTCCTTAAGGGTCTGGACGGTGATACTTACGGAGGTGGCTGTAAGTATGGTCCCTATAAACAATGCGCGCAGAAAGCCTTCCTGTCCGGGCGTCGAAAAACCGTAGAAGCACATATAAAGGACGGTTCCGAAAATAAGCGGTATAAATACGCCCGCGCAGGCGATCACAGTGGATTTGAAGCCGGTTTCCTTAAGCTGCTTTATATCGGTACCGAGACCGGCTGAAAACATGAGCATGATCACGCCTATCTCGGCAAGTCCCTGAAGGAAATCGGAGGACTGCACAAATCCGAAAAGTGAAGGACCTATAATAAGACCCGCTATGATCTCTCCCACGACCATAGGGGCCTTTATCTTTCTGGCCAAAAGACCGAAGAATTTGGCGGATAAAACTATGATGGCAAGCTGCCTTAAAATTTCAGTGGTATCCATGATATGTCAGATCTCCTTATATAATATATCAGTCATTGAATATTTTTCGTGCAAGCAGTATTATAGCATTATATGATATCAGGGTCAAAAGTTCATAATGCTTTCAGGCTTGCTTGAAAAGTATTATGAATTTATCACCTGCATCTAAAATCCACCTATAACCGCAACATCATTAAAAAAATAAAGAGGATAATCTTATGGAAGCTCAGATATTGCTTTTTATACAGGAAAATATAAGAAATGAGGTGCTCGACCCGATAATGCTGGCGATAACCTCTCTGGGAAACGCGGGTATTGTATGGATAATAATCTCGCTTATTCTGCTTATCATAAAAAAGACGAGAAAGATAGGGATCTGCTGTGCGGTTGCTCTTATACTCCAGCTTACCCTGATAAACGGGATCTTAAAAAACATCGTCGGAAGGATAAGGCCGTATGAGGTGATCGACGGACTGAACTGTCTTGTGGGAGTACAGAAAGACCCGTCTTTCCCTTCGGGACATACAACAAGCTCATTTGCCGTTGCATGGATAATATTTAAGAAGCTGCCGAAGAAATTCGGGATACCGGCCTTAATCCTTGCGGCACTCATAGCGCTTTCAAGACTGTATGTAGGTGTTCATTACCCCACAGATGTGCTGGCGGGGGTATTTATAGGCATACTTCTCGGAATACTTGCGATTATCATTACCGACAGATTATTTGAACGGCTTAAAAAAAAGACGGATGATGCGGACAAAACGGCTTAAATAAGGAGGGCTCAGGGTGGATCAGGGTAACAGTGGAAACGAAAGGACCATAAACGGGCGTGCCGCTATTGTGATCGCCGTAATTGCCGGTATCGTTGCAAATGTGATCCCGAATTTTCTTGCAACCTTTTTTGACCTGCCTCTTTATCTCGATACCGTCGGAACCATAAGCGCAGCGATCCTTGCGGGGCTGTTCCCCGGAATCCTTATTGCCGTCATCACCTGTGTGATCTGCGGTGTCTATAATAATTATTCGATCTACTTTACCTTAATAGGGGCGCTCATAGCTCTCAGCACCTATGCCCTTACGAAAAATGACGGACTTAAGAAAAAGACCGGGGTGATCCGGCTTATCCTTATCCTGTCGCTTATAGGAGGAGTGCTGGGAACGCTCGTTCAATGGATGCTTTTAGGCAGGGTTCAGTTTGATGCGGTTGCGGAGAGTACCGAAAGCCTTGTAAGGCTTACCGGCATCGGGCATGTGCCATCCTCAGTGGTGGTCAGCATAGGTCTCAATCTCGTGGATAAAGGCATATGTGCGGGAATAGCCATTGCGGTCTGTCATTTTATGCCCGAAAGGATAAAAAAAGCGTTATTGAAGGGCGGATGGAGACAGAAGCCGCTTACAAACGAAGAATTCAGGGATCTTCTTTACAGGACGAGAGGCAAAAAGACTTCCATGCAGAAAAAGATCTCCGTAATGCTCTCGATCGTGGTATTGTCACTTACGGGCATACTCTGTGTCATAAGCCTTAACCTGTATTTTGAAAATGTAAAAAAGGAATATACAGAAAACGCCAGATCAGCAGCTTTTTTTGCTTCATCGGTCGTGGATGCGGATATGGTCGAAAGATATTTGAGGGAAGGCAGAAAAGCACCGGGATATGATGAGACGGAAAGCCTTTTATATAAGATCCGGGATAATTCGCAGGGAGTGGAATTCCTCTATATCGTCAAGATAAAACAGGACGGCTGCCATTTTGTGTTTGATCTTAATTCCGAGGATACAGAGGCTTATTCTCCAGGAGAGGTGATAGAGTTTGAGGAGGCTTTTATACCTTATCTTCCGGATCTTTATGAAGGAAAGGCCATACCGCCGATAGAATCAAACGATGCTTTCGGCTGGCTTCTGACCGCATATACGCCCATAAGGGACGGAAACGGGAAAACGGTGGCTTATGCGGCCGCGGATGTCTCAATGAAATATCTTTCGGGCTTTGCGTTTGACTTTATAACCAAGATCGTTTTGATCTTTTCCGGCTTTTTCATCACGATCCTCGTATACGGGATATGGTTTACGAGGTATTCCTTCGTTTATCCGGTCGGCAGCATGACGGCTGTGACAAAGGGCTTTATCAGCCAGAAGGATGACCAGAAGACACTTGATAAAAAGACGGGGAAGCTAACCTCGCTTGATATACATACAGGTGATGAGATAGAGGAATTATATGAATCCATAAGCCGGATGGCAACGGGAATAGACGAGCAGATAAGGGAGCTGCGGTATTATGCAAGCTCGACTGCCCAGATGCAGAACGGACTCATCATGACAATGGCGGATATGGTGGAAAACCGCGACTCCGACACCGGGGCCCATATACAGAAAACGGCGGCTTATGTCAGGATAATTCTTGAGGGCTTAAAGAAAAAAGGATACTATCATGAAAAGCTTTCATCCAAGTATATATCCGATGTGGTAATGTCGGCGCCCTTACATGATGTGGGAAAGATAAATATCCCGGATGCGATCTTAAATAAGCCCGGAAAGCTTACCGATGAGGAATACGAGATCATGAAGACCCATACCACGGCAGGAAAGCAGATCATAGAAAATGCAATAAATAAGGTTCAGGGAGAAAACTACTTAAAGGAAGCGCGGAATATGGCCGCTTATCATCATGAAAGATGGGACGGAAAGGGGTATCCGGAAGGCTTAAGAGAAGAGGTCATACCGCTTTCTGCAAGGGTGATGGCTGTGGCGGATGTGTTTGACGCCCTGGCCTCGCCGCGTATCTATAAGCCGGCGTTCCCGTTTGAAAAGGCGATCGGCATAATAGAAGAAGGCTCGGGAACACAGTTTGACCCTAAATGCGTGGAGGTCTTTCTGGAATCCCTGGATGAGGTAAAGGCTGTACTAAAAAAATACCATGAGGGCTGACGGCTAAGTTAATTCGCTACAGGTCCTTAGGTGAGAGGATACAAGCATATGAAGTATAACAGGATCATTAAAAAAGCAGCATGCATCGCGTTCGCAACGGCTCTTTTCGTACTGGCATCAGGGATATCCGACGTAAAAGCCGCACAGGATACAGAAAATGCCAAAGAACAAAGTGAGACAGAGGATACAGGGGTAAAGCTCGGAGGCGGCTACGCGGTGACGGGTCAGCTTGAGGATGTCGGATATACGGCAAAGATCTATGATGCCACAAACGGACTTCCGACCTCGGATGCAAACTGGGTGCTCGGCGCCAGTGACGGCTATGTGTGGATCGGTGGCTACAGCGGTATCATCCGTTATGACGGGACGACATTTGAAAGGCTGGATTCCTCTGACGGACTTACAAGCGGCAGGGTCATTTTTGAGGACAGTGCCGGCAGGATATGGGTCGGGACAAATGACAACGGCGTCGTGGTTATCGACGGTAATGAAAAAAAGCATTTCACATACAAGGATGGTCTGCCCTCATCCTCGATCCGCTCCTTTGCAGAGGACAGCGAAGGCCGTATCTATATAGGCTCGACCAACGGCATTTCCTATGTGGATGTAAATATGGAGGTTCGTAACATTGATGATGAAAGGCTGCAGGGTAAGATAATTGAGCATCTGTTTACGGGAGCGGACGGGAAGGTGTATGCGGGAACAAGGGACGGGATCGTATTTTCCTTATCCTCCGGCAAAATAGATGAGTTTTATATGTCAACGGACCTCGGATTTGACAGTATCCAGACAATTTACCCCGATCCGCTAAGCCCCGGAGACGTATATCTTGCGGCAGGGGAGGATGTCATTTATCACGGAAAATTCGGGGACAGGGTATCAAAGCTTGATAAGATCCCGGTAGCCCCGGCGGGAAAGATCGAATGGATTAGCTCCGCCTGCTCAAGAATATGGGTCAGCTCCGAGGAGCTTTCGGGATATCTCGATGAGGAGAGGGTTTTTCATCCGTTAAACGATCTTCCGATGAATAATTCCATATGGATGCTGACGGAGGATTATCAGGGAAACCTCTGGTATGCCTCCTCAAGACAGGGAGTGATGAAGATCGTTGCAAATAATTTTGAGGATATCACGGAGGAAGCCGGCATTGACGAGACTGTTGTAAATTCCACCTGTCTGTACGACGGACTGCTTTATATTGCCGCGGATAACGGGCTTTTCATCATTGACGGGGATAATAACAGGGTGGAAAACAAGCTGACGGAGCTTCTTAAGGATACAAGGATACGCTGTATCATAAAGGATGCTGCGGGCAATCTCTGGATAGCCGCTTATGCGAACGACCACGGCCTGATCAGGTATGCTCCCGACGGGAAGATAATGAGCTTTACAAAAAAGCAGGGGATGATAAGCAACCAGATACGCTGCATACGCAATATGTCCGACGGCTCGCTGCTTGTTGGGACCGATGCGGGCGTAAATGTCTTAAAGGACGGCGAGGTAGTAAGGAGCATAGGCGGATCGGATGTGATCACCAATACGGTATGTCTTACGGTCGAGGAGGGTGACAAGGGTGAGATATATATGGGTACGGACGGTGACGGTATCTATGTGATAGACGGAGACTACACCTACAGGCTCGGCCGCGAGGACGGGCTTACAAGCGATGTCATCTTAAGGATCAAAAAGGATGAGGAAAGAGGAGTATACTGGATCATCACCTCAAACTCCATCGAATATATGAAGGACGGAGATATAATCAATGTGGATTCCTTCCCCTACAACAATAATTTTGATATTTATTACGGGGAAAACGATACTCTCTGGATAATCTCATCCTACGGCATCTATGCGGTAAAGGCACAGGAGCTTTTGGATAACAGGATCACCGACTACAGGCTTTATACGATAGCAAACGGACTTACGGGAGCGGCTACGGCAAATTCCTTCAGTGAGCTTGATGAGGAGGGAAACCTTTATATCTCGTGCAGGACGGGTGTGAGCAGGGTAAATATAAACCATTATTTTGAACAGACAGCAAGGATAAAAACCGGGGTCAGATCAGTATACAGCGATGATGAAAAGATCCTGCCGGATGAGAACGGGAGATACACGATCCCCGCCGGAACCGGGCGTATCACAATAATGCCCGCGATCCTTGATTTTACAATGGCAAATCCGTTAGTGCATGTATATCTTGAGGGTACGAATGACGGAGGTATTATTTCCGAACAAAGCAACCTTACGGCTCTTGAATATACCGGGCTTAAATACGGGGATCACGCACTGCATATTGAAGTGCTCAATACAAGCACCGGTGAGGTTTATCAGGATGATGTCTATAATATAACAAAGCTGCCGAAGTTAACAGAGCTTTTGGCGGTAAGGATAATCCTTTTGGCTCTGATAGCGGCTCTTGCGGGATTTATAGTGTGGCGCGTGATGACCGGAACCGTTATACGCAGGCAGTATGACGAGATAAGGCTTGCAAAGGAGGAGGCGGAGAGGGCAAACGGCGCCAAATCCCGGTTCCTTGCCAATATGTCCCACGAGATAAGGACGCCCATAAACACGATTATGGGTATGGACGAGATGATATTAAGGGAGGATGCCGCCGATGTTCCGAAGGAGTATTCGACAACCGTAAAAAAATACGCGCAGGATATAAAGAGCGCATCCGAATCCCTGCTGGGGCTTATAAACGACCTTTTGGACATGTCGAAGATAGAATCCGGAAAGATGCATCTTGTGGAGCAGGAATATGATACGGCGGATCTTTTGCGCTCAATGGTCAAGATGATAAGGGTAAGGAGCTCTGAAAAGGATCTTACCTTTGAGGTAAAGACGGACGAAGAGCTTCCCGTGCGTCTTTACGGTGATGCCGGAAAGATAAAGCAGATCGTCTTAAACCTTCTTACGAATGCGGTAAAATATACCGAAAAAGGCGGTCTTACCCTTGAGCTTACGGTTGAAAAGAAGGAGGAGGATATCTGCTTTTTAAGATATTCCGTAAAGGATACGGGTATCGGGGTGAAGCAGGAGGATATGGAGAAGCTCTTTACTGCTTACGAAAGGCTTGATGAGGAGAAAAACAGCGCTATACAGGGAACCGGTCTCGGTCTTGATATTTCAAGAAGATTCTCGGAGCTAATGGGCGGTGATCTTAAGTGTGAGAGCGTTTACGGTTCGGGATCGGAGTTCATTCTTACGATCAGGCAGAGGATAGTTGACGATACTCCGATGGGGAAATTTAAGGAGTATGCCGATGATGAGCTCAAAGGCCCTTATGTGCCGCAGTTTATAGCGCCGGATGCCGATGTGCTGGTGGTTGATGACAATCCCATGAACTTAAGCGTTATAAAGGGACTGCTTAAGGCAACAAAGGTATTTGTCACGACTGCCGCAAGCGGAGAGGAATGCCTTGAAAAGCTTAAATACGGTAAATTCAATATAGTGCTTTTGGACCATATGATGCCGGGTATGGACGGGATCGAAACCGTGGGTCATATAAGGGAGACAGATCCGGATATACCGGTATATGCCCTTACCGCAAATTCAACGGCAGGAGGGGATGAATTCTATATCTCAAAGGGCTTTAACGGATATCTTGCAAAGCCCGTGGACAGTCTTGTGCTTGAAAAGACAATTATGAAGCATCTTCCGCCGGAGATAATGATGAAACCCGAAGAAAGCAGTGTGCCGGTACCGGAAGAGGCATTTCCGGATGACCTTCTCTGGCTTAAAGAGACAGACGGGATCTCAGTCGATGAAGGCATAAAAAATTCCGGCGGGATATCCTCATTTACAGACGCGATCAGGCTGTTCTACGATACTTTGGATGACAACGCAAAGGTGATAGAGGAGGCTTATGATAATAAGGATTACAGGCTTTATACGGTAAAGGTCCATGCGCTTAAAAGCTCGGCAAGGATAATAGGAGCCGACGAGCTTTCAAAGCTTTGTAAGGAGCTTGAGGATGCGGGAAACAATGAAGACATTGATTTCATCAATGCAAATAATGAAAGGATGCTCACGCTCTACAGGTCTTATAAGGGAAGGCTTGACAGGCTTAAGGCCGATGATACGGAAGATGACAGAGAGATGATCGATCAGGATGAGCTCAACGGTGCATATGAGGCGCTTAAGGAAGTGATACCGCTGATGGACTATGATTCTGTTGAAATGGTACTTGCACAGTTAAATGAATATAAACTGCCGGATGAGGATTTTCAGAGGATATCAAAGCTTTCCGGGCTTCTTAAGGTGCTTGACTGGGACGGTATGGAAGGGATTATAAAGGGGGTTTAAGGGGATGGATGATGAAAAACGCATTATGGTACTGGGGGAAAAGGAGACCTTTCTTATCCGCATACTCGTTAAAAAGATCAGGGATGCAGGGTTTGAATGTGATTTTGTTCCGTGGGAGGTAAACGGGATAAACGAAAAATGGGACAGCTCCTTTGTCGTGACCGTATATATGGACACCGATGTAAGGCCCGCCGACAGCGTGATACACTTTATAGCGGACAAGGCTTCGGAAACGGGAAAACAGATAATCACGATAGGAGAGACCAATGATATAGCTTTTTTCTGTGACAGGGTGCCGGGAGATATCATTTACAAAACCTTTGTAAGACCCGTGGATAATGAAAAATACATCGAGACCTTAAAGGAGATACAGAGCCGCAAGGAGGCGGGAGAGTTCAGGAAGAATATACTTATAGTGGATGATGACCCGAATTATCTCAATCTTGTAAGAGGCTGGCTTAAGGATACCTATAAGGTGGCTATGGTAAACTCCGGACTTCAGGCCCTGAAATGGCTTGGGATGAATAAAGCGGACCTCATACTTTTAGACTATGAGATGCCGGTAACTACTGGCCCGCAGGTGCTTGAAATGTTAAGGAGTGATGAGGATACAAAGAAGATACCGGTTATCTTCCTTACCGGAAAGGGTGATAAGGAAAGTGTAATGGCGGTAGTAGCCTTAAAGCCCGAAGGGTATTTTCTGAAGAACATACAGAAGGAAGAACTGCTTGAAAAGCTGAGGGATTTCTTCATACTGCATAAATGATCATTTAATCAATTTTTAATAAATTCATCTACCATAACACATCATTTTGTGCTATCATACCGTTTAGCGCCTAAAAATAGTAGGCGCTGAACAGTATGTCAAGAGGTTTATATTATGTCTCATATGCTTGGAATAGATATAGGTTCAACAACGGTCAAGGTGGCCTTAATGGATGAGGATATGAATATCCTCTTTTCCGACTACCGCCGTCATTTTGCAAATATAAAAAGTACTCTTCACGGGCTCCTTGAGGATGCCTTTAAGGTGACGGGTGATGTGGATGTTGATCCCGTTATAACAGGCTCCGGAGGGCTGACACTTGCAAAGGCAGTGGATGTTCCCTTTGTACAGGAGGTCATCGCGGTTTCCACCGCGTTAAAGCATTATGCGCCCGAAACCGATGTCGCCATTGAGCTTGGCGGAGAGGATGCAAAGATAATCTATTTTGAAGACGGAAATATAGAGCAGAGGATGAACGGTATCTGTGCGGGCGGTACAGGCTCCTTTATAGACCAGATGGCATCTCTTCTGCAGACCGATTCGGCAGGCTTAAACGAATACGCAAAGGGCTATAATTCGCTTTATACGATAGCCGCACGCTGCGGGGTTTTCGCAAAATCGGATATCCAGCCTCTCATAAACGAAGGTGCCACAAAGGAGGATCTGGCAGCCTCCATATTTCAGGCTGTTGTAAACCAGACCATCTCCGGGCTTGCCTGCGGAAAGCCGATAAGAGGCCATGTTGCCTTTCTGGGAGGGCCGCTGCATTTCCTTTCAGAGCTTAAGGCGGCATTTATAAGAACCTTAAAGCTTGATGATGAGCATACGATAAATCCCGACAATTCCCATCTTTTTGCGGCCATAGGCTCGGCTATGAATAAGGATGATAAGCATACGAGACCCTTAAGCGATATGGTGGAGAAGCTTGCGGGGGATATAAAGCTTGAATTTGAGGTTGCAAGGATGGAGCCTCTATTTTCAGGCGAGGCGGAGTACGATGATTTTAAGAAGCGCCATGCGCAGGCAAAGGTAAAAAAGAAATCCCTGAATTCATATAAAGGGAATGCCTATCTCGGGATAGATGCAGGCTCGACTACCACCAAATGCGCCCTTATCTCGGAGGACGGGCAGCTTTTGTATTCCTTCTATTCAAATAATAACGGCTCACCGCTCAATACGGCGATAAAGTCTGTAAAAGAGATATACGAGCTCATGCCGAAGTCGGTGACGATAGCGGGAGCCTGTTCTACAGGCTACGGCGAGGCCCTGCTGAAATCGGCTCTGATGCTGGATGAAGGGGAGGTTGAGACGGTATCCCACTATTACGCGGCATCCTTCTTTAACCCCGATGTGGACTGCATTCTGGATATCGGCGGTCAGGATATGAAGTGCATCAGGATCAAGAACGGCTCGGTGGATTCGGTACAGCTTAACGAAGCCTGTTCTTCGGGGTGCGGATCATTTCTGGAAACCTTCGCAAAGTCCCTTAATATGTCGGTTGAGGATTTTGCATCTGCAGCCCTTTTTGCAAAGCACCCGATAGATCTCGGTACGCGCTGTACCGTATTTATGAATTCAAAGGTAAAGCAGGCACAGAAGGAAGGGGCGGGAGTGGATGATATCTCTGCGGGTCTTGCCTATTCCGTCATAAAAAACGCTTTATTTAAGGTAATAAAGATGTCCGATGCTTCCTCTCTCGGAAGCACCATAGTCGTGCAGGGCGGAACCTTCTATAACGATGCCGTACTGCGCTCGCTTGAAAGGATAGCCGGATGTGAGGTCATTAGGCCGGATATCTCCGGTATAATGGGAGCCTTCGGAGCAGCTCTTATAGCCAGGGAAAGGCATGAGAAGGGGAAGGCTTCCACCATGCTTTCGATTAAGGAGATAAAGGAGCTTAAATTTACCACCTCAATGGCAAAATGTCAGGGGTGCTTAAATCACTGCCGTCTTACAATCAACCGTTTTAACGGCGGAAGGACATATATCTCGGGAAACCGCTGCGAAAAGGGCGCCGGAAAGCCGAAGACAAATACGGATGTACCGAATCTTTTTGACTATAAGTTAAAAAGAGTATTCGGCTATGAGCCGCTTGCCGCAGATGAAGCGCCTTACGGCAAGATCGGTATCCCGAGGGTCCTTAATATGTATGAGGATTACCCGTTCTGGTTTAAGTTTTTTACGGAGCTGGGCTTTGAAGTGGTACTGTCTCCGGCATCGACCCACGCGATATATGAGCTTGGCATAGAATCCATTCCTTCGGAATCGGAGTGCTACCCCGCAAAGCTTGCCCACGGGCATATAGAGTGGCTTATAAACCAGGGGATAACCCTTATTTTCTATCCTTCGCTGTTTTATGAAAGAAACGAGTTTGAGGAGGCGGGCAACCACTATAATTGTCCTATCGTAACCTCATATTCGGAGAACATAAAAAACAATGTGGAGAATATAAAGGCAAAAAACATAGATTTCAGGAATCCGTTCATATCCTTTGACAAGCCGGATAATATATATCCGAGACTTATCGAGGCTTTTCCCGAGATCGATCCTTCAAGGATAATAAATGCGGTCTTTAAGGCATGGGAAGAGCTTAAAAGCGCGAGAGAGGATATACGCCTCAAGGGTGAGGAGACATTAAAGTGGATGGAGGAAAACGACCGTCACGGAATAGTGCTTGCAGGGCGTCCCTATCATATCGATCAGGAGATAAACCACGGTATCCCCGAGCTTATCACATCCTTTGGGGTAGCGGTGCTTACAGAGGATTCCGTCTCGCATCTTGCAAGGGTCGAAAGGCCGATAAGGGTCATGGACCAGTGGATGTACCATTCAAGGCTTTATGCTGCCGCGCAGTTTGTAAAGACGAGGGATGATCTTGACCTTATCCAGCTTAACAGCTTCGGGTGCGGTCTGGATGCCGTGACCACCGATCAGGTAATGGAGATCCTTGAAAGCGGAGATAAGATATATACCTGTCTTAAGATAGACGAGGTAAACAATCTGGGCGCGGCAAGGATAAGGGTACGTTCGCTTCTTGCCGCGATAAGGGTAAGAAAGTTAAAGGACGTAAAGCGTGAGATAAGAAGCTCGGCTTTAGAAAGGGTCATCTACACGGAGGAAATGAATAAGGCAGGGTATACCATACTCTGTCCGCAGATGTCACCCATACATTTTAATATACTTGAGCCTGCCTTCAGGGCAGCGGGCTATAATCTTGAGATAATGGAAAATGACGGTCACAAGGCTGTCGATGTGGGACTTAAATACGTAAATAACGATGCCTGCTATCCTTCACTTATGGTGGTCGGACAGATCATGGAAAGTCTTCTTTCGGGCAAATACGATCTTAACCGCACGGCAGTTGTCATGAGCCAGACGGGAGGAGGGTGCCGCGCCACAAACTATGTGGCATTTATCAGGAGGGCACTTAAAAAAGCGGGAATGGAGCAGATCCCGGTGATCTCGGTAAATATGTCGGGCTTTGAGCCGAATCCGGGCTTTAAGCTGAGCGCCGGACTGCTTTTAAGACTCGTATACGGCGCGGAATTCGGAGATCTTTTTATGCGGTGTCTTTACCGTATGCGTCCCTATGAGCTGATAGAAGGCTCCGCCGATAAGCTTCACAAAGAGCTTGAAAAGGAATGTCAGGACTTTCTTACAAGCGGAAGCATTTCTTATTCAAAATATAAGGAGCTGTGCAAAAAGATAGTCCGTGAATTTGACGCTCTTGAGATAAAAGAGACGGTAAAAAAGCCCCGGGTCGGTGTAGTGGGAGAGATCCTTGTAAAGTTTATGCCGGCGGCAAACAATCATCTTGTGGAGCTCCTTGAAGCGGAGGGAGCTGAGGCTGTCGTGCCCGATCTTTTGGACTTTATGCTTTACTGCTTTTATAATCAGATCTATAAGGCCGATATGCTCGGACAGTCCAAAAGGGCGCGAAGGTTCTGCCGGATAGGGATTAAGGCCATAGAGACGTTAAGGAGCTGCGCATCAAAGGAGCTTGAGCGTTCAAAACACTTTACGCCTCATTCGCATATAGCGGATATAGTCCACTATGCCGAAAACATAGTTTCGATCGGAAATCAGACCGGTGAAGGGTGGTTCCTGACCGGAGAGATGATCGAGCTTATCCATATGGGAGTGCTGAATATCGTTTGTACGCAGCCCTTCGGGTGTCTGCCGAATCACGTTGTCGGAAAAGGGGTCATAAAGAGGATCAGACAGGAGTACAGACAGGCAAATATCGTGGCAATAGATTACGATCCCGGTGCTTCCGAGGTCAATCAGCTAAACAGGATCAAGCTGATGCTTTCTACTGCCGGAAAAAACCTTAAGCAGGGATCAAAATAAGGGACCGGCAGTCTGCAGTATCTTCATATTGAAGGCATCGTTTTTTGAAGAATCATTTTCGGGCACATCCTCGCCGCATATATCTATGCCGATGATGTGTCTTTTATTTATGAGTCCGGTGAATATCCCGAAGAACTCTTCCTCTGTCATCTCACCCTGATCCCAGTTTGTTCTTAAAACCGTTTCGGACAGAACATCCTTGTCGACAGAGATATAAAGCGGACGCTCCGAGGGCTTATATTTTTCAAGGTCCGATGCATCCTGTATGAGAAAACAGCTCTTTAACAGGGGATTCTCCTTTTTTATGTCATATATCCACGAGCCGCAGGATTTAAGATCACCGAAGGCGGGAGGCATATCGTCGGTATGATGGTCAAAGACGAAAAGATCAAACGGAGTATCTATATATGAGGCAAAGAGTCTTGTCATATAGTGATAATTTCCGTTATCGATAAAATGAAGCCCGGACGGGGCGTAGGGCTTAATTGAGGATAAAAGAACGGCTTCGGCATGTACGTCAAGGTACATACCGCAGCCGCATAAATCCGTAAAATCCAGTATATCCGCGTTTTTTGTTATCTTCCCGTTATCATAAGCTCCGGTAAACGAGCAGATAAGGTGCTTCATTCTTCGGCGCTTCCGGCATATAAGAGCTTGAACACAACAGAAGCGATCGCGGCCCCCACCAAAGGTCCTACTATAAATACCCATACCTGTGCAAGGTTAGCCAGTCCGGAAAAGATCGCGGGACCGAGGCTTCTTGCGGGATTAACAGATGTACCCGTAAGCGGGATACCGAAAATATGTACAAAGGTAAGAGTAAGACCGATTATAAGTCCCGCAAGCAGGCTGTTTTCGGTCTTAGATACTACGGCGAGCACCACAAGTACAAACACAAAGGTAAGAAGTACTTCGGTCAGCAGAGCACCGCCCATATTTATTCCGGTGTAGGAGAAGTCCCCGAAACCGTTGGCACCGAGTCCGTCCGATGACACATCAAGCGTATCGGATGTGATCTCTACGATATAAAGCAATCCGGCACCTGCAATACCGCCTAAGAACTGTGATATAACATAACCGATGAGATCACCTATACTCATGCCGCCGGCAAGAAATACTCCCAGAGAAACAGCGGGATTTATGTGACATCCCGAAATGTCCCCGATAGCATATGCCATGGCTACCACGGCAAGCCCGAAAGCAAAGGCTATGCCAAGTACTCCCAAAACGCCCTCAACTCCTCCGGAGACGGCGGCAGCACCGCAGCCAAAAAGCGTAAGAACGCAGGTTCCGATAAATTCGGCTACATACTTTTTCATAACAATGTCCTCCATCTAATATAATTAGTCATAATAAAACTTTGACAGTCACATTTTAGCACAGCAAAAATACGCATTCAATACACTTTTTAATATTTTTTTAACATATCCGTAACAAGGGGAAATGTTTGAAAAAAACGCAAGTCGTGGTAAAATCATTAAACGGTATGACAGATGACGGATTAAGGAAAAACAGTCTGCCGGGACGGGGAATAAAAAAGTATGAGCAAGATACAGCTTTCGGACCACTTCAGTATTTCAAAACTGCTTAAATTCACATTTCCTACAATGATGATGATGGTATTGTATAACGCATATGTACTGATCGACGGATTGTTTATATCAAATTTTGTCGGCTCGACTGCGTATGCGGCCGTAAATCTTGTGGGAAATTATATACTGATCTTTCCGGTCATAGGTACAATGCTGGGCTCGGGCGGCTCGGCTCTTATCAGTAAAACACTCGGAGAAAAGAAGGACGAGCTTGCCTCGGAGCATTTTTCGATGGTGATATGGGTATCGATAATAGGAGGGCTGGTCTTAACCGCCGCAGGCTTTTTTACGGTGGTACCGGCCTCGAAAATACAGGGAGCCACCGGTGAATTTCTTGCAGACTGCACTGTTTACGGCAGGATCATTTCGCTTATAGTGGTATTCTACATCATTCAGGCGGAATTTCAGTTTTTCTTTGCAATGGTCGAAAAAGAAAAGACCGGCTTTATCCTCGCCGCGATCGGAGGGGTCATAAATATCTCACTGGATGCGCTTTTCATTGTCGTATTCAGATGGGGACTTATGGGAGCAGCGATAGCTTCACTGCTCGGCTGTGCCTTTGGCGGGATCGTCCCGATATTATACTTTCTTATTCATAAAGACCTGTCGGTCAGATTAAAAAAGCCATCCTTTGACTTAAAAAGCATGATAAAGGTATGCACGAACGGGTCTTCCGAAATGGTTGTACAGATTTCCGTGGCTTTGGTGGGCATACTGTTTAATTTCCAGCTTATGCGGTACTCGGGAGAAAACGGAGTGGCCTCCTACGGCGCGATAAGAGCAGTGGCACTTATCTTTCTTGCCTTTTATTCGGGCTACGCCGCCGGCATCATCCCGGTTGTCGGCTATCATTACGGGGATAAGAACAAAGGAGAGCTTAAAAGCCTGCTTAAAAACAGCCTTATACTGCTTGCGGGAATGGGTATACTGCTGTTTGCCGTTTCGGAGGTTTTTGCCGAAAGCTTTGCCGGCTTTTTTGTGGGCTACGACCGGGGGCTTTGCGATATGGCGGTAAGAGGACTTCGCATATACAGCACTGTATTCCTCTTTACGGCATTCAATATGTTCGGCTCCGCCTTTTTTACGGGCTTAAATGACGGATTCAGCTCAGCCGTGATATCGCTTGCAAGGACCATAGTTTTCCTTGTATCATGCGTAATGCTGATGCCTCTTTTTTGGGGACTCGACGGGATATGGGCCTCCACGACGGTATCGGAAATCCTATCCCTCCTCGTAACGGCAGGGGTATTTAAGGTAAATGCAAAAAAATACGGATTTTGTAAGGGAAAAACGTCAAAGTAAAAAAGAACTTTGTCGTTTACCATGAGCTGGTCATCGGATTATTTGTGGACATTGGGATGAATTTAGGGTATCATTCGATAGTGGCATTTTTGACAGGATAAAGTGAAAGCGGGATATCCGGTAAGGACTGCATATATTAAGGAGGAAAAACGGCTTGGATCAGAAAACTATAGTGGTGATAATATTTATCGCGATGTATTTCGTAATGATATTTTTTTCTAAATTCAGGGTATATGCGGCACTTACCGCGGCGCTTTTAATGATGATAACCGGCATAATGTCGATAGGAGACGCACTCGGCGCGATAAACTGGAACGTGCTTATGATGATAGCCGGTACAATGGTGGTGGTCTATTATTTCATCGACTCGAAGATGCCGTCGAAGATAGCGGATTTTCTTATGAAAAAATCCAAAAACGTGATGTGGCTCATAATACTCATATCGCTGTTTTCGGGTGTGGTGTCTGCCTTCATAGATAATGTGGCCACGGTTCTTATGATAGCCCCGGTGGGACTTGCGATATGTAAAAAGCTTGATATAAATCCGGTGCCTGTCATAATCTCCATAGCGGTAAGCTCAAATCTGCAGGGCGCGGCAACCTTAGTGGGGGATACCACTTCGATCCTTTTGGGAGGCTACGCGGGAATGAATTTCCTTGATTTCTTCTGGTTTAAGGGAAGACCGGGTATGTTCTTTACAGTGGAGATCGGAGCCGTAGCAACCGTATTTATAATGATGCTCTTATTTAAGCAGTATAAGCAGAAGGTGGATGTAAACGAAAAAACGGAGGTCAGGGACTATGTACCGAGCGTGATGCTGCTGCTCATAGTCGTCCTCCTTATCACGGTCTCATTTATAGAAAACAAGCCCGAGATGATAAACGGTATCATCTGCATGAGCATAGCCGTGTTAACCATAGTACAGGATCTTATAAGAAACAGGGATACAAAGCGCGTCATCGCAGCCGTAAAGGATGTGGATTACGAAACGCTTGCCCTGCTGCTGGGAATATTTATAGTGGTACAGAGCCTTACGGAAACCGGACTCATCGAGGATATGGCAAACGGAATAATAAAAGCCGGAGGCGGAAAGCTTTTCCTTCTCTACACGATACTTGTCTGGGCTTCGGTGCTGATATCCGCATTTGTGGATAATATCCCCTATGTTGCGACCATGCTCCCCGTGGTTCGCGCGATATCGCTGTCACTCGGGGTGGAGCCCTATCTTTTCTATTTCGGATTGCTGACCGGAGCCACCCTCGGCGGAAACCTTACGCCTGTGGGAGCCTCGGCAAACATAACCGCAATAGGGATATTAAAGAAGGAGGGTCATGAGGTGTCCTTTAAGGAATTTGCAAAGATAGGGATACCGTTTACGCTGACTGCCGTAACGACCGGCTATCTTTTCGTATGGTTCATGTGGCACTAAAAAAACTTGGAACAGGATAAAAAATGTTTTGCGACGCATTTGTTTTTTAAGGAGAAAAACATTTTTTATTCATGAAAACAAAAACTAGGAACAGAATAAAAAATGTTTTGCGACGCATGGATGTTTTTTAAGGAGAAGCAATGAACAGATTTTTAAATAAGGTAGAGCGGAAAATAGGAAGATATGCGGTTCCGCAGCTTACGAAATTCATAATACTCACATACATAATAGGGTATATACTATACTTCTTTCAGGCGCTAACGCACAGCAATATACTCCTACTGATGTATTTAAGCCCGAGACTCATATTAAGGGGCGGACAGATATGGAGGCTGGTGACATGGTTATTCATGCCGCCCGAAACACCGGGGATATTTACGATAATAATGCTGTTTTTTTACTATCAGATAGGGACGGCCTTAGAGCAGACATGGGGGGATTTCAGATATAATCTGTATATCTTTTCCGGAGTCTTCTTTATGCTTATAGGAGCCTTTATACTCTATGCGTTCGGGATAAACGTGGACGGGATGTTTACAACCTATTACATAAGTCTTTCGATATTTCTCGCCTTTGCGGCATGCTATCCCGATATGCAGGTAATGCTGTATTTTCTCATACCGCTTAAGATAAAATATCTTGCGATATTTGACCTTGTGATGACTGCGATAAGCGCATTTTACGCGACCATGCCCGAAAGGATGGCAATAGTCTTTTCGATGCTCAACTTTGTCATCTTCTTTTTTACGACGAGAAACTACAAATCCATATCTCCGGCAAACAAAAGAAGGCAGCAGGCATTCAGGAAGGCATTTGACAGGGGACCCTATTACCGGAACGGCTTTTATCCGGGATCGAATAACGGAAACAATAATAACGGAAACAGCAGCGGAGCGGGAATTTTCAGAAACGTAAATGAGCAGGGAGGCGGACAGAAGGTAAATTACAACGCAAAGGAAACCGTCGGAAGGGGGCAGATAACAAAGCACAAATGCGCCATCTGCGGGAGAACCGAGCTTGACTCACCGACTCTTGAGTTCCGTTTCTGCTCCAAGTGTGACGGAAATTACGAATACTGCAACGAGCATCTGTTCACGCATCAGCATATAAAATTTACCGGTTAAAGATCAAACCGGCAGCAAATGTAAGGAAAAAGGGGCTTAAAAGATGGGATTTTACGAAAATACCGGAGTGGTACTTGAAGGCGGAGGATCAAGAGGCGTATTTACGGCGGGAGTGCTGGATTATTTCATGCAAAGGGGCTTAAAGACCTCATATGTGGTGGGGGTGAGCGCCGGAGCCTGCAACGCCGTGGATTATGTGTCCGAGCAGCCGGGCAGGACAAAAAAATGTACGATAATAAGGGATAAGGCACTTGAATATGCGTCGGTAAAAAATCTGGCAAGAAAAAGAAGCTTTTTTGATATGGACCTGATATTCGACAGATTTCCGAATGAGCTTATCCCGTTTGATTATGAAACATATTTTGAAAATGTAAATAACGATATAAGCTGTGAGATCGTGACTACAAACTGTTTAACGGGAAAGAGCGTGTACTGGGATACAAAATCGGACGGAAAAAGGCTTATGGACACGGCACGCGCCTCATCGTCGATGCCGCTTTTGTCCCCGGTCGTTTATATCGACTCCGTACCTTATCTTGACGGGGCGATAGCCGACTCGGTTCCCATAGGCAGGTCATTAAGAAAGGGCAATAAAAAGAATATCGTGGTGCTTACAAAAGAAAAGGGCTACAGAAAGGGCAGAACCGGTAAAAATTATGCGCGGCTCATAATCCAGAGATATAAGAAGTACCCTGAGTTCTGCCGCGCCGCTATTCACAGGAATGAAATGTATGACAGGCAGATGAGCATAATAGACCGTCTTGAAGAAGAGGGGAGGATATTTGTGATCCGCCCTACTATGAAGCCGGTAAGCCGCACAGAACGCAACGCCGATATTCTCGATGAGTTCTATCAAAACGGACTTGATACGGCAGAAGAGCGCTTTAATGATATTATAGGTTATCTTAACCGGTGACTGGGAAATATAAAAAGTAAAAAAAGGAAAGGCAGTATTATATGAAGATCGAGGATATAAAAGCATACGAAATAATAAAAAAGAAGGATGTAGGTGACTTAAATTCAAAGGGATATCTGCTTAAGCATAAAAAGAGCGGGGCAAGGATATTCATCCTGTCAAACGACGACCGCAACAAGGTCTTTTATGTGGCATTCCGCACGCCTCCGATGGATTCCTGCGGGACGCCCCATATACTTGAGCATACGGTACTGTGCGGTTCGAGAAAATACAAGGCAAAGGATCCCTTTATAGAGCTTGCGAAGGGGTCGCTCAATACCTTTTTAAACGCCATGACATATCCCGATAAGACGGTGTATCCGGTGGCAAGCACAAACGACAAGGATTTTAAGAATTTAAGTGATGTATATATGGATGCGGTTCTGCATCCTGCAATATATGAAAACGAAAAGATCTTCAGACAGGAAGGGTGGCATTATGAGCTTGAGGATGAAGACGGTGAGCTGACCTATAACGGCGTGGTCTATAACGAGATGAAGGGGGCTTTTTCGGCTCCCGATGATGTACTTGACCGCTTCACCTACACCTCTCTTTACCCCGATACAGCCTATGCGCTCGAATCCGGCGGAGATCCCGGGGAAATACCGGATCTGACTTATGAAAGGTTCATTGAACTGCATAAGAAGTATTATCATCCGGTAAATTCGTATATCTATCTCTACGGGGATGCGGATATGGCTGAAAGGTTAGAGTGGCTTGATAAGGAATATCTGTCTCATTACGATAAGATAGAGATCGATTCGGAGCTTAAAATGCAGAAGCCCTTTAAGAAGCAGGCGGAGTGTGAAAAAAGCTACAGTCTTTCCGACGGTGAGGATCTGAAGGATAACACATATCTTTCAGTAAATTACGTGGTGGCAGATAATCTTGATCCGAAGCTTTACATAGCCTTCCAGATACTTCAGTATGTACTCCTTGACTGTCCGGGAGCGCCGTTAAAGCAGGCTCTTTTGGATGCGGGAATAGGAAAGGATGTCGAAAGCACCTACGAAAACGGCATCAGGCAGCCTTATTTCTCGGTTATCGCAAAATATGCCAATAAAGAGGATAAGGACAGGTTCTTAAAGGTAATAAACGATACATTAAAAAAGCTCATAAAAGAGGGGTTTGATAAAAAGACCCTGCTTGGCGGATTAAATGTACTGGAGTTCAGATACAGGGAAGCCGATTTCGGGCACTACCCGAAAGGGCTTATGTACGGGCTGCAGAGCCTTGACAGCTGGCTTTTTGACGAGAACGATCCCTTTATGCATATAGAGCAGAATGCCACCTACGGATTCTTAAGAAAGGAGATAGAGGGCGACACAAGGTATTTTGAAAAGCTTGCGGAAAAATACCTGCTTAACAATCCTCACTCCTCCGTGGTCATTCTGGTGCCCGAAAAGGGATTAACGGCAAAGCAGGAAAAGAAGGTGGCAAAAAAGCTTGACGACTACAAAGCCTCTTTATCAAAGGCGGAGATAAAAAAGATCATAAAGGAGACTGCGGAATTAAAGAAATACCAGTCGGAGCCGTCCACGCAGGAGCAGTTGGAGACTATCCCTCTGCTTGAGATAAAGGATATCGAAAAGAAGGCCCAGCCCTTTAAGAATGAGATCACGCAGAAGGATGGCACAAAATACATACATCACGACATATTCACGAACGGCATAGCATATATCGGATTGATGTTTTCAATGCAGTCCGTGCCCGAAAGACTCATATGTCACACGGCTCTTTTAAGGTATCTCATCGGAAGCGTTAATACAAAGAATTATTCTTATCAGGAGTTAAACAGTGAGATAAATCTGGCTACCGGTGGGATAAGCGGAGAGATCACCTCATATGTGGATGTGGTCTCCGGGACAGACTTTGATGAGGAATTTGAGTTAAGGACAAGGGTAAAGGAAGAAAATACCGGCAGGGCCTTTGAGCTTATGGAGGAGATGCTTTTTACCTCGGATTTTTCGGATAAGAAGAGGATTAAAGAGATAGTGGGGATGATAAAGTCAAGGATGCAGGCTTCGCTTCCGGCGGCAGGGCATTTGACGGCTTCCGCAAGGGCGCTTTCATATATCTGTGAAAACAGATGGTATGCCGAGAAGGTAAACGGTCTTGATTTTTATGAATTTATCGACGGACTTGAAAGAGATTTTGACAGCCGCTTTGACTCACTTAAAAAGGGTCTGAAGGAGGCATTGGGAATACTGCTTCATAAAGACAATTTTATGTTTGATATGACAGGCTCCAAAAAGGCGTATAAAAAAGCCGCGATCCTTGCAGGGAAGGTAAAGGAAAGGCTTAACGGGGCACCTTCAAAGCCGGCAGGGATAAGCTTTAAGCTTAAGGCAAAAAATGAGGGACTCCGCTGCGCCTCACAGGTACAGTATGTGGCAAAGGCGGGCAGCTTTGCGGATGCGGGCTTAAAGTACAGGGGTGAGCTTAAGGTGCTTAAGGTCATTATGGGCTATGATTACCTCTGGAATAATGTAAGGGTCTTGGGCGGCGCCTATGGCTGCATGTCGATGTATTCCAGAGCGGGAAATGCCTGCATGGTCTCCTACAGGGACCCTCACCTTAAGGAAACGATAGATATATTTGAAAAGGCCGCTGACTATATTAAAAATTTCAGCGTAAGCAAAAGAGATATGACAAAGTTTATAATCGGCGCCATATCGGATGAGGACACACCCTTAAATCCCAAGGCGGAGGGGATGCGTTCGCTTACCGCATACATGAGCGGACTTGAATTTGAGGATGTGCAGAGGGACAGGGATGAGATCTTGTCCTGCACTCCGCAAAAGGTAAGGGAGCTTGCGCCGTATCTTGAAAGTGCCATGAAAAAGGACATACTGTGCGTGGTAGGCTCAGAGACAAAGATAGACGAAAATAAAAAATTATTCAAAGAGGTAAGGAATCTGCTTTGATCCATGGAAAATAAAGAATTCAGATGCGGCTTCGTAACGATAGTCGGAAGGTCGAATGTGGGGAAATCCACACTGATGAACCATATGATAGGTATGAAGATAGCCATAACCTCATCGAAGCCCCAGACTACGAGAAAAAGAATAAAGACCGTTTATACGGATGAGGACGGGCAGATAATATTTGTCGATACGCCGGGAATCCATACCGCTAAAAACAAGCTGAGCGAATATATGGATAAGGCTGCTCTGGGGGCGCTTAGCGATGTGGACCTTATAGTATGGGTCGTGGAGCCCTCGACCTTTATAGGCCGGAAGGATAATGATATCGCAGGCTTATTAAGGGCATCAAAGACAAAGGTGATTCTTGCGGTAAATAAGGCGGACTGCGTTAAAAAAGAGGAGCTGCTGCCCGTCATCAAGGCATTCAGTGAGGTTTTGGATTTTGAGGCGATCATCCCTGTATCGGCACTGAAGGGGCAGGGGCTTGATGAGCTGAAAAAAGAGATCATAAAAAATCTTCCGCCGGGAAAGCCGATGTATGATGAAGAGACAGTGACCGAGGAGACGGTAAGGGCGCTTTCTGCAGAGATCATAAGGGAGAAGGCCTTAAGATGCCTGAAGGATGAGGTGCCTCACGGTATTGCCGTAGAGATATCGAGGATGAAGGAGGGGGAACGTCTCACCGAAATAGATGCGGATATCATCTGTGAAAGGGATTCGCATAAGGGCATCATAATCGGAAAAGGCGGGTCAATGCTCAAAAAAATAGGAACACAGGCAAGGACTGACATAGAGGAGATGCTTGAGGCGCATGTCAACCTGAAGCTTTTTGTAAAGGTGCGGAAGGACTGGCGGGATAATGATACACTCGTAAAAAGCTACGGGTATGATCCGGGAGATCTGTAAAGTTGAGCGAGCCGGTAAATGCCACGGGAATGATCTTAAAAGCATATGATTATTCCGAATATGACAGGAGACTCATTGTCCTTACAAGGGAGTTCGGAAAGATCACGGTCTTCGCAAAGGGCGTCCGCAGGATAAATTCCAGATTTATGGCGGCATCCGAACCTCTTGTGTACGGCAGATTCAAGCTGTTTGAGGGGAAGAGCGCATATAATCTGGGGGAAGCCGAGATATCCAATTATTTCGAGGACATACGCCTTGATATGGAAAATCTCGTGTACGCCTCCTTCTTTTGCGATATGGCGGAATACTGCACAAGGGAAAATGTGGATGAGTCGGATATATTAAAGCTGTTATACCGCGCTTTACAGGCGCTTCTGAGTAAAAATCTCGATAACGGGCTCATAGCCTCGGCATTTCAGCTTAAGCTCATCATGCTTAACGGTGAATATCCGGGTGTTGATGCGGAAAACGTAAAAAATGCCGGAACAAGGGATGCGATAAGCTATATCGGAAGCTCGGATATAAAAAACATTTTTGCCTTTAAGGTTAATGACGAGATAAAGCTTGAGCTTGCACAGATTGCAAAAAAACGCAGAAGAGCATTTGTGGCACAGGATTTAAAAAGCCTTGAAGTGATGAATGACTTGGGATATAATATTTGACTGCCCTGATGTGGCAATATTTAAGGAACAGTTGATAAATGGCGGTAAGAAAAAAGAAAAAAAAGAGAAGACGCAGACAGCGGGTATATATGGCCAGATTCATGGTCGTATTATTCCTGCTCATAATATTGGGAGCGGCAGCCTTTCTTATTTACAAGGGATTTGCGTTTATCAAGGATAAAGCCGCGGGAGAGAAGCTTACGGTCACGACCATAACCGTTAATAAAAACGGCTCGATCGATGAGACCATCATCGAGGACTTTGATGAAGGCGTTTACGATGAAGCGGAGCTTACATCGATGATAAACGAAGAGGTATCAAGATACGGCAGTGCCGTGGAGTTTAAGGGCTTAAGCACCGGATCGGGAAAGGCAGAGCTTGTGCTTTCCTTTGAGGATGACGATGCGTGTGCCGGCTTTAACAAGACGGTATTTTATGCCGATTCCATAGAATCGCTTAAGGCACGGGGAGTGCAGCTTCCCGGAGAGGCGGCACTCGCTGGGGGAACCCAGGCTGTAGTGGTGTCTGAAAGTCTGGATGTGAGGGTGCCGAAAAAGATAAAGTATGTTTCGCCCGGTGCCACGGTAACATCAAAAAATGAAAAAACGGCAACAGTAGTCGTACAGGATGGCTCAAACGCAGTCATAGTATATTAAAAAATAAAGTTTGGAGGCAGTATCGCAAATGGAAAAAACAATGGACAAAATAGTGGCTCTTGCCAAGGGACGCGGTTTCATCTATCCGGGCTCGGAGATCTACGGAGGACTTGCGAACACATGGGATTACGGGAATCTGGGCGTCGAGCTTAAAAATAATGTAAAGAAGGCATGGTGGAAAAGGTTTGTGACCGGCAATAAATACAATGTCGGTGTGGACTGCGCGATCCTTATGAACATACAGACCTATGTTGCATCCGGACATATAGGCAGCTTTTCCGATCCGCTGATCGACTGCCGTGAATGCCATGAAAGATTCAGGGCTGATAATATAATAGAGAACTGGGCGAAGGAAAACGGCAAAGAGCTTGAATCCTCGGTTGACGGCTGGACAAATGAGGAAATGATGAATTTCATCAGAGAAAACAGTATCCCCTGTCCCACCTGCGGAAAGCACAACTTTACCGATATCAGACAGTTCAATCTGATGTTCAAGACCTTCCAGGGTGTAACGGAGGATGCCAAAAATGTTGTTTATCTAAGACCTGAGACAGCGCAGGGTATATTCGTCAATTTCAAGAACGTACAGAGGACTTCGAGAAAGAAGATACCCTTCGGAATAGGACAGATCGGAAAATCCTTCAGAAACGAGATCACTCCCGGAAACTTTACCTTCCGCACAAGGGAGTTTGAGCAGATGGAGCTGGAATTTTTCTGCAAGCCGGGTACGGATCTTGAATGGTTTGATTACTGGAAGAAATACTGTCAGGATTTCCTGTATGATCTCGGACTCGATAA
>JAGBOJ010000038.1 GCA_017633935.1 Lachnospiraceae bacterium
AAGTGACGGAAGGACAGCCATCACGCTCATAGATGCCTTAAACTGTAAAAACGGATGTCTTTGCGGCACCGGCACGGAGCCGTATAAAGCCTCAAGCGACGATGCGCTGACATTTATTATGGAAAGGGAAAATTCCTTTAAGAAAAAGCTTCCCTACGAAAAAAAGGATTCGCAGGATGAAAGACTGCGAGAGCTTAATATAAAATTCTCGGATTTAAATCCCAATGATTTTCTTCGCACCTACACCGACAGGTCAAAGGAGACCGCCCTAAAGCCGGTTCCTTCGCCCGAGGCAAACAGGATCTTCCTTGATATGAATAAGGATACTCCTGCAAAGAGGAGCTTTAACTGCCGTGCCTGCGGACATGATACCTGCTATAAGATGGTGGAGGCGATCTATAACGGCTTTAACCACAAGGAAAACTGCGTAAACTATATGAAGGATCTGCTCATTAAGGAGCAGGAGCATGCAAGCTATCTTGCAGAATACGACGAGCAGCTCGGCGTCCTTAACAGAAGGACGATAGAAAGCCTGCTCTCATCGTCATTTATCGTAAAGGATAAATTCTGCGTGGTGATAGCCGACCTTAACAGCCTTAAGGGGATAAATTCCACCTACGGGATGCAGGTGGGGGATTCGCTCCTTAAAAATGTGGCGGACGGCTTTAAGGAATTACATGAAAAATACGGATGGCGCATAGGAAGGTACGGCGGAGACGAGTTTTTAGTCATCCTTCCGGATATAAATATTACGGCGGATTCTGAGGAGATGAAGCTTATAATATCGGTGCTTGAAAAGCCCGTGGATTTCAGCGGTGAAAAGATAAGCACGACGGCAGGGGTCGGCTTTTCAAATTCCGACGGAGTGACCTTCCCGGCAGACCACATACCCGCCGCCGAAAATGCCATGCTCATGGCAAAGAGGAGCGGACTGAATAAGCCTGTGGAATACTCCGGTGAGCAGAAGGAAGAGATAAGAAAAGAAAACGAGATAAGGGATAAGGTCTGGGAGGCTCTTACAAATGACGGCTTCTTTATGGTGTATCAGCCAAAGGTGGATGCCTTAACAAAAGAGGTGGACGGATATGAGGCTCTTGTCAGGATGAAGACACCGGGCGTTTATCCGGGACAGTTTATCCCCATAGCCGAAAAGAACGGCTGGATATGGAGGATAGGCAGGATCACAACGGAGCTTACGATAAAGCAGCTTGCAAAGTGGAGGGATGAGGGATATAAGATATCTCCGGTATCCGTCAATTTTTCAAGCAGCCAGCTCAGTGACGAGGGCTATGTGGACTTTGTGCGGGAGTGTCTTGAAGAAAACGGCATAGAGCCTCAGATGTTTGAAATAGAGATCACCGAAGGGCTCTTTATGGAAAAATCAAACCATACGAAGGAGCTTTTTGACGGCTTTAAGAAGCTTGGCATAAGGCTTCTTATGGATGACTTCGGATCAGGCTATTCCTCACTGGGTTACCTTACCTATATGCCCGTGGATGTGGTGAAGGTGGATAAATCTCTGGTCGATAATTACCTTGTTGAAGGCAAGGACAGCTTCATAAAAAATCTGATCACGCTTATGCATGACCTTGATAAGAAAACAGTAATGGAAGGAGTGGAAGAGGAGTGGCAGTATGAAAGGCTCCGTTCCTTTGGGGCGGACACCATACAGGGCTACTATTTCAGCAAACCTCTGCCGCCTGAAGAGGCGATAGAATTTAAGGTAAAATGAACGAAAAGATAAAGCTCTTAAAAAATAACATTGCGTCAAAGCTCGTCGGAAAGGAGGAGCAGACAGAGTATATGATAATAGCCCTTCTTGCCGGAGGCCATGTACTCATAGAGGATATGCCGGGAGTCGGAAAGACATTGCTTTCCCGCACCCTTGCCGATTCTCTTTCCTGCACATCCGCAAGGATTCAGTTCACTCCCGATACACTGCCGTCCGATGTGACGGGGGCATCGGTATTTGACGCAAAGGACAGTGTTTTTAAGTTTATAAAAGGCCCCGTCATAAATCAGATAGTCCTGGCAGATGAGCTTAACAGGACATCCCCGAAGACCCAGTCGGCTCTGCTTTAGGCGATGGAGGAAAGGCAGGTTACGGTGGATTCCGTGACCTATCCGATCCCCGAGCCGTTTATGGTAATAGGCACCCAGAACCCGATAAGCATGGCAGGGACCTATCCGCTTCCCGAAGCACAGCTTGACCGCTTTATGATGCGCATAAAGCTCGGCCCCTTAAATGAGGAGGAGACCGTGCGCATGGAACAGCGCTTCCTTGAAGGAAGGCTTTCGGAGCCTGTAAAAAGCGTGCTTACAGCCGAAGAAGTGATTGAAATGAAAAAAGAAGTGAGGTCGGTGAATATCACCGGCGAGCTTATGCATTATATAGCGCGTCTCATACTTGCCACCTTTAATAAAGAGGAGATAGTAACGGGGTGTTCCCCGAGGGCATCTTTATCGCTGCTTTCAGCGTCTCTTTCAAAGGCATATATTGAAGGAAGGGATTATGTCATACCTGAGGATATAATGGATATGGCACGCCTCACCCTTCCACACAGACTTGAGCTTACCGCGCAGGCTAAAATGGGCAGGGCAGATGAGGATAAGCTTTTAAGCGATATCATCCGCTCCGTACCGGTGCCGAAGTAGGCGGAAGATGAAACGGTATTTTCTGCATCCCTTAAGGGCGGTCACATATTTTCTGCTCCTTACAGCCTCCGTAGTCTGGATATCCTTTGAGGGCGGGCTTTTGCCCTGGCTGTCCTTTTTTGCGCTCGTCATTCAATATCCGGCATTTCTGCTCTATCTGCTTTATGTAAACCATTTTTTGTTCATTCACCAGCAGTCTCTTGGTATCAGGCTGACCAAGTCGCAGGAGACGGGTTATAAGCTTATCCTGCAAAACGGCGGCTTAATTCCGATCGGGTATCTTAAGCTCGATCTTGAAGATAAGGCCGCAAGGCTTAACGGCAGTGACTTAACCGTGCCGATGGTGCTTCCGGCAAATAAGAGGCTTGAAAAGGATGCCGCTCTTACCTGTCTTTATGCGGGAACCTATTATACCGGAGTGCTTTCGTATTCCGTATCGGACATATTCGGCATCTTTTTGCATACCTTTGATGTACCCCAGAAATTCAGGGTGATCGTAAATCCCGGGATAACCGGTGATGCGGCTGAAGCATTTGACGGGAAGCTTCCGGTAAAGGAAGCCCTGTTTCAAAGCGGCATAAAGGATGAGCTCCTCGGAAACGACCTTAAAAGCTATGAAAAGGGCGACAGGGCAGCGGCGGTACACTGGAAGCTTTACGCAAGGAGCGGAGAGCTCTTTGTAAGGCTTAACGAAAACCGGGATGTGGGAATGTTTACGATCCTGCTTGCAGCGGAGTCTGTAAAGGAGGAAAGCATAGACGATATAATAATGCGCGACGGCTTTCTTACCTTTGCTGTATCAGCCGCCTACTATTTTGCGTCAAGAAACAAGCCCGTGGAGCTTATTTACCCCAAGGGGGGCTTTATAAGCAGTATAGTCGATTCCTACGAAAGCTTTGAAAGCTTTTTTTTAAGCATCACCGAGGGAATGTATTATTCGGGGACGGAGTCCGCAAGGATAAAGTATGAGGAGGAGGCATACAGGCTTGTAAAGGAGGGCAGGAGGGTACTTACGATCTTTGAAAAGGACTTTGCCGGAAAAGAAACGGATAAGGTGGCGGAGGATGAATAAGGGCAGTGCATATCTTTTTATATACAGAATAGAGCTCCTTATATGTGCATTGAGCCTTTTAAGCACAAATTCGGCAGTAAATGCGATAGGCGCAGTGACGGGGGATGTGTGGTTTACAGAGCTTCTTAAAGGCCGGTACGGGCTTATTGCAGTCTGCATAGCCTGTATTACTTGTGAGGCGCTGCTTTATCTGGGAAGGTGTACGGGTCAGACCGGGCTTTTTACGGGAGCGCTTATCTTTATTACGGCGGCGGCCTTTTTCCTGCTTATGAGGTTTGAGCTTCACCTGTATGTATTAACCGTGTTTTTGTGCATGATTCTTATGCACCTTATATGCCGCTTTAAGGCTTTAAGGCTGTTATTTACGCTTACAGCGGCTGCTTTAAGCTTTTTTGTGATACCCGGAGGAGAGCTTTTAAAGGTCGGGATGATATCCCTTATGTGCCTTATCATATTCGGGATAACGGAGCTTTTATATGCGGATTTTACCGTATGGATACCCTACGGATTTATATTATCCGTTCTTCTGATGCTTTTTCCCGTAAGTGAAAAGCCCTTTGACTGGAGCTTTTTGAGCCGTTTTGCAAATGCGGCAGAAAGGAGCTTTGACAGTGCGGTAGCAAGCCTTAATTATTATCTCGGAGATCTCGGGATCACGGATATAAATGACGGAGGCTATAACGGTCTTGGCAGGGTAGCCGGAAAGGTCGGGGGTAATGTAAGGGAGGAGCTTAAGCTTTACGGAGGCTGGGAGGGGTCACTATATATTAACGGCGCCGGATTAAAAAGGCTTGATAAGGACGGGTGGAAGGAAAGAGTCACCTCCTCTCTTCCCTATAACGGATGGTTTATAACCTATCTTGATGCTCTGTATAAAAACGGTGTGACGCGGGATGAGGTAAAATCCTTTTCGCAGACCGAAAAGCTTATGATAGAATATGAATACATAAAGACCTCGGATATGCTGCATCCCTTACAGCCCCTTATAATAGAAAAGTCGGCAAGGGATAAGATGACAAAGGATAAATCGGATTTCAGGTTTATTGAGACAGAGAAAAAAGGGACCTCCTACGGCATCACATATCTTGAGCTTGACTATGCAAATCCGCTCTTAAAGAGCATTTTAAGAATCAGTAATGACACCGGTACGGCATCCTTTGAGGAGCTTTCAAAATACTGTTATGAGCTTTACGGCTTTGAGCTTGACCACTATTTAAGCAAAGAGGATTATAAAAAATATACCGCTGACCTTCAAAGTGAAAAAGCCGATGAAGCGTTATTATCTGCGGATATGGCAACGGAGAGGATGAAAGAGCTTGCACATTCCGTGACAAAAGGGTTTGAAAACGATTATGATAAGGCAAAGGCGATAGAGGCATACCTAAGGCAGTATCACTACAGCACCGATACCGATTATATAAAGGCGGATAATTTTGTCGACAGCTTTTTATTTGAAAAGCAGAAGGGGTATTGTGTCCACTATGCGTCGGCGATGGTCATGCTCTTAAGGCTGAACGGGATACCCTCGCGCTATGTGGAAGGCTATGCGGCAGGCTTTTATAAGGAAAAATCCGGGAAGGAGACCGTACTAAAGGGAGACAGCTCCCATGCGTGGGCGGAGGCATATATAGACGGCTTCGGCTGGGTAAGATTTGAGCCGACCCCCGTAAAGCCCGTAAGTGAAGATACCGGCTGGGGAAGGCTGTCCTTATCGGAAATTGACGCAAAGAAGGAGAAGGCTTATGTGATACCGAAAAGGCCGGTGCCCGTGCAGGATATCACAGAGCCCGAAGAACTAAAGGAGGAGCAGCCGGATCGTGAAAAATATTATACGGCGCTAAGAATAGCTGTGTATATGCTGCTTCTGCTTGCAGCCTACTTTATCTTATATTTTATCCTAAGGCTTATAATAAGCAGGATAAGATATTTAAGAAAGGACGATGCGGGTAAGCTTATCATAAAGATGGACAGGATAAAAAGTCTTATAGAAAGGACCTACAGCGGTGAGTGGGAAAATGCGCCCCTAAGGGAGTACAGGGGTGTGCTTAAGGGAGAACTTAAAGAGCTTTCAGAGGATGTTTTTAACGGATATTATGTCTTAAGGTTTTCGGGGAATAATACCGGCGGGAATATGAAAGATATACGCCTTAAGGCGGAAATCCTCGATAAGCTTCTTTCATCGGAGTATGTAAAATATGGAAAAGGGCATTTTAAGAGGGTAAGGAGCATTTTATAAAAAATAATGGGCAGGACAGAGGATATAGAACGATCGATAATAAAAAAGCGCAATTTCAGGGAAAAGCTGTTTTCGCGTTTCACAAAGGCGGTATCGGAGTACCGGCTTGTGGAGGAAAACGATAAGATAGCCGTCTGCATATCCGGAGGCAAGGACTCGATGTTAATGGCAAAGCTCTTTCAGGAGCTTGACAGATGCAGGAAATTTCCCTTTGAAACGGTCTTTCTTACAATGGACCCGGGTTATAACAGGGAAAACCGTGAGCTTATAGAAGAAAACGCATCGGCGATGGGGATACCGCTTACGATATTTGAAACGCAGATATTTGATGCCGTATATAATATAGACAAGTCCCCCTGCTACCTGTGCGCGAGGATGAGAAGAGGGTATCTTTATAAAAAGGCACAGGATCTGGGATGCAATAAGATAGCCCTTGGACACCATTACGATGATGTGATAGAGACCATCTTAATGTCGATGCTCTGGGCGGGGCAGATACAGACGATGATGCCGAAGCTTCACAGCCAAAATTTTGAGGGGATGCAGCTGATCCGCCCGATGTATTATGTAAGGGAGGAGGATATAAAGGCGTGGTGTGAATATAATGACCTTCACTTTCTGCAGTGCGCCTGCCGGTTTACCGAAAACTATACCGGAACCGGGGATATCTCCTCATCAAAGAGGATGGTTACAAAGGAGCTTATAAAAAAGCTTATGGAGGATAATCCCTATGTCGAGGCGAATATCTTTAAGAGCGTGAAAAACGTGAATGTGGATATGCTGCCTGCATACAAAAAGGACGGGGTGGTGCACAATTTTTTGGATGAATATTAAGATGATGTCAGGGTCAAAAGGTGCTTTAGCACCTTTTGGATACAATAAATAGCAATCGTGCTTGCACGAAATTGCTGTTTATTGTATCCAAAAACAGCACGAAGTGCTGTTGAACCTGATACAATGAGCCATCACTCTTTTACATTTTTTACAGATTCAGACAGATGCCCTGTTTATCGTATCCTGCATAAGCGCAAGGCTTACTATGCCAAGTCCGAAGATATCGAGCAAAAGGAAGATCACGGATGAATTTGCCGACTGTATGCCCATACGGTTCTTTATGGTATCGACCTTTTCACCCATCTTATAATTCCAGTACCATCCGTAGATACCGCAGGTGATGATGATAAAAAGAAGCACAAGCCCACCTGAGGTGCCGTCCTGATCACCCGAGATGCTGTTAAGCTCATCATTTGCCACAAAAATCCAGTATAAGGTGTAGATACCGCAGGTGATGATCGAAAGTATTATGCATAAAGCAATGTTCCTGCTCACTCCGTTGCCTGTCGGTACGTCGTATACGCGCTCGACCTGCTGATCATTGTTATTGTTCCCGTCCATATTTTATCTCCTCTCTTTTTGTGTTAAAGTACCTTTTGACGCTGTTATCATATCATTTACTAAATGAACTGTAAATTAAAAGCTGAGAAGTTATTTACGAAGAGTTCCTCAGCGTGTTAAAATCGTTGTCATGAAAGAAGAGTTTGCGCGTACCGCCCTCCTTTTTGGTGAAAAGGGCATGGAAAAGTTAAGCAGGGCAAGGGTGGCTGTATTCGGCATAGGCGGAGTGGGCGGATATGTCTGCGAGGCTTTAGTAAGAAGCGGAGTAGGCGCCTTTGACCTTATAGATAAGGATGAGGTCGCTTTATCAAACCTTAACCGGCAGATCATAGCAACGCTTGATACCGTGGGACAAAATAAGGCTGAGGTGATGCGTAAGCGTATGCTTTCGATAAATCCGGATGTTGATGTAAAAGTGTATAAAACCTTCTTCCTGCCGGAAAATTCGGGTGATTTTAACTTTAAGGACTATGACTATGTGGTCGATGCCGTAGATACGGTCACGGCAAAGATAGAGCTTATATTAAAGGCGCATGAGGCGGATGTCCCTGTAATAAGCAGCATGGGAGCGGGAAACAAGCTCGACCCTTCAAAATTCAGGGTAGCTGACATCTATGCTACAAGGGTGTGTCCGCTTGCAAGGGTGATGCGGAGGGAATTAAAGAAGAGGGGAGTAGAAAGCCTTAAGGTGGTCTACTCCGAAGAAGAGCCCATTAAGAGAGAAGGTAAAAAGGAAGCAGATGAGGAGGACATCCTGCAGGATAAAAATACAGAGGATAAAAAAAGAGTAAAGGATGTACCGGGCAGTACCGCGTTTGTGCCGTCTGCTGCAGGGCTTTTGATAGCCTCGGAGGTAGTAAGGGATCTGGTTGAAAAATGAGTACAGGATATGTTATAGACAAAAATAAATTTAATAAGGAGCTGATACAGATAGCGCTGCCTACGGGCTTACAGAGCCTTATGCTGGCTTCGGTCGCGGCAGCGGATGCCCTTATGCTCGGGCGCATAGCCCAGAATGAGATGACGGCGGTATCGCTTGCAACGCAGGTGCAGTTTGTGCAGAATATGTTCATTGCCTCGATAATCGCGGCAGGGGCGATACTCGGCGCACAGTACTGGGGAAAGGGTGATAAGAACACTCTCGGGAATATCTTTAACCTGATCCTTAAATGGTCGGTCGGGCTTTCAATGATATTCTTCCTTGCCTGTGAGTTTGCGCCGGAAATGCTTATGAGGATATTTACGGGTGATGCGGAGCTTATAGCCATAGGAAGCAGCTATCTTCGCATAGCGGGCTGGTCGTATCTTTTAAGCGGTATATCCCAGTGCTACCTTACGATGATGAAGGTGACCGATCATGTAAAGCCCGGCGCTGTAATAAGCTCGGCTGCGGTTCTTATGAACATCTGCTTTAATGCGGTTTTTATATTCGGACTTTTAGGCGCTCCGAAAATGCAGGCGCGCGGCGCGGCTCTTGCCACAACAATATCAAGGGCATTGGAGCTTTTATTCTGCATAGTGCTCTCATCAAAGCCCGACTATTTAAAACCCGTATTATCAAAGCTTTTTATACAGCCGAAGGAATTGAAAAAGGATTTTGCAAGGCAGTGCCTCCCGCTTCTTGGCGGCGGTCTCTGCTGGGGAGTCGGCTTTACCTCATATACGGCGATCATCGGTCATATGGGAGCCGACGCTGCTGCCGCAAATTCGGTATCGGCGGTTGTGCGTGACCTCATATGCTGCCTGTGCAACGGTATAGCCACCGCAGCCGGTATCATGGTCGGAAACGAGCTCGGTGCGGGCAGGCTTGAAAAGGGAAAGGCCTATGGTATCCGCTTAAAGAACATCTCGTTTGTAATAGGCTTTGCCTCTACGCTCATGGTGCTTGCAGTCACCCCGCTTGTGGTAAATATGGTGATACTTACGGAAAAGGCACACGGGTATCTTACGTGGATGATGGTGATAATGGCATTTTACATGATAGGAAGATGCGTAAATACCGTTACGATAAACGGAGTCTTAGATGGGGGAGGAGATACGTTATTTGACTTTTACAGCCTGATCGTCGCAATGTGGTGCGTGGCTATCCCCCTTGCCCTTTTGGGAGCCTTCGTATTTCACTGGTCGCCGCTTGCGGTCTATGCCTGCACGTGTCTTGACGAGGTGGGAAAGATCCCGTGGGTGATAGTAAGATTTAAGAAATACAAGTGGGTAAAGGATCTGACAAGGAGCTACGATGAACAGTGACAGTGCCAAAAAAAGATTACCGGGTCCGGATATAGTCCGGGTTACTGCCGCATTTTTTGTGGTAGCCGTGCATTTTTTTATAAAATGCGGATACTACGGCACCTCGCTAACCACTCCGCTGTTGTTTTTTATGACGGCTGAGAGGTGGCTTTTTATGTGCTGCGTGCCGCTTTATATGATCCTTACCGGATACTTCAAGTGCAATAAGACGGCGGATAAGTCTCATTACCTTTCGCTCATCCCGATAGGTGTCGCGTATCTGTTCTTTTCGGTGATAAAGATAATAGTCAGCAATTATTATTACGGCCACACCTACGGAATAAGGGAATCCATGCAGGTCTTGGGAAACTATACGGCTGCATGGTACGTGGGCTTTTATTTTTCACTTATGGCGATAGCGCCTTTCTTAAACAGGCTCTGGCATGCCTTAAGGTCAAGGAGGGAGCAGCATATACTCCTCATATCGCTTGTATTTGTATCGACGCTCTATCCGCTTTTCTCGCTGCCGGCCGCCTCCGAGTCGGTTTTTGTCTCGGTTACCGGTTCTCTGCTTGAATTTGCCGCTCCGAGCTACTGGCAGATGCTTTATCCTCTGCTTTATTATTTTCTGGGCTGCTATTTCAGAGAGCATAAAATAAAGCTTAATAAATTTTTACTGATAGCGGTGATCCTTGTTACCGTATTTATAAATGCCGCGATCTCGTATATGTATGCGGACGGCTCCAATTTTATGTGGCATATACTCGGGACAGTGGACAGCGGCTATAACTGCATAACCGTGGCAATCTGCTCGGCCTCTGTCTTTTTACTGCTCTATGACATCGACATAAAAAACAAAAAGGTCTGCTTTCTTCTTGAAAAGGCAGCCTCGGTATCCTTTGAGATATATCTTGCATCGGCAGTATTTGAGATCATAATATTCGATAAGGTAAACCGTATGTTCTTTACGATCGAAGATTATGCCCTCCTTTTTTTCATACTTGTTCCGTTAAATTATATCCTTTCACTGATATTTTCGCTTTTGTACAAAAAAATATACTCCCTCATTGCGGGGATGATAAGGCATAAAAGCATGCCGGTAAAGAGGTCTGAATGAAAACCAAGCTTTTGCGTGCGATTATTTTGCTTCCGGTGATCATCCTGACATTGAGCACAAATGTCTTTGCGGCAGCGGTGATATTGTTTAACGTGGACTATCCGGGGATCACAAACAGGAAGCTTTTGGGAAAGCCTACTTCGCAGTATGAGGATCAGGGCGTGTCTGCTCCCGCTTTATCGGCTCCGATCATAACGGACGACGGCACGGCCTGTATCATAATCGGAGACAGCAGGGCGGTGGGGCTTGATATGTATAAGAAGATAAATGAGACAGAGGATAAATATGTTGTGTTTGCGGGAGCCGGAATGGGGTACGGCTTTATGGAAAATATAGCTTTCCCGGCAGCGGCAAGGCTTGAAGAGGCTCATCCCGAGATATCGCATTGGAAATACATTATCTGCATGGGTGTAAACGACCTTGAAAATCTGGAAAAATATAAGCTGGCCTTAAGCTTTCTGGGTACCAAAAAGGATGTCACCTTTGTGTCGGTAAATCCCGTGGAGGAAAATCCGGCACTGCCGGAGCTTGCCGAATTTAACTTGAAAATATCGGAATTTAATGAGGAAATGAAAAAAGTCCCGAACATAAAATATTATGACACCAACAGCTATCTGAAAAAACACGGCTATAAGACAGTTGACAACATGCACTACGACGGAGATACCATAGAAACGATATATGAGCTTATAAAAAGGATTTAATGATGTCGGGGTCAAAAGGTGCTTTAGCACCTTTTGAATACAACATATAGCGATCGTGCTTGCACGAAATCGCTATATGTTGTATTCAAAAAAGGCACGAAGTGCTTTTGAGCCTGACATCATAATATGCAGTGATCAGGCTTGCACGAAATCGCTATATGTTTTATCCAAAAAAAGCACGAAGTGCTTTTGATTCTGATATCATTTAATTCAACAGCTTTGAAAACTCCTTCTGGAAATTCTGTTTCCTGTATTCCGTGGGCTTTACACCTTCGTATTTTAAGAAAGCAGCCGAAAAGTGGCTGGCGCTTGAAAAGCCGAGATATTCGGCTATATCCGTGCAACTGTAGTCATTATAGGCAAGCAGGTATTTGGCAGCCTCAAGCTTTTGGTCGCGGATATAATCCGAAACCGGGATGCCGACCTCTGAGGCAAAGCTAACCGAAAGCCATGACACATTCATCTCAAGCTCGTCTGCAAGCTCCTTAACCGTGATCCGGTCATGAAGATGGTTTGAGATATAATTTATGCAGGCAGTGATCTTAGGGGAATATTCCCGTTTTCTTCCGAGAAGCTCCTTCATGCGGAGGCAGTAGTCAAAAAGCATGGTTTCGGCTAAAACATTTACCTCCTCTACGGTTTTTACCTTGTCGACCCGCCTTATATAAAGATCGGAAAGGCCGTAGGATTCATCGGAAGGCATGCCTGCTTCTATGCATACCCTGCAGCAGGTGGTGATAAGGGATACAAAAAGGTATCTTTCACTCTGTACGGGGTCGTCCGAAAGCGTAGGAAGAACGGCATTTTTATCATGCCATTTAAGGAAACGCTTCAAACCGTCGATATCACCGGTTTTTACGAACTGAAAGCGGGACATCTCCTGACTTAAGGTGGCGTGGACAAAGCTTTCCTCACGCTGGGAAAAAAGATAGCCCGAAAGGTCTTTGTTCATTTTTTCAAAAACAGCTTCATCGATCATAAATTATCCCATTTTCTTATCGACAACGGACACGGTTGTAATGTATATTTGTAGTGGTATTATTTTTTTAGCCGTTTATTTATTATACACAAAAACCGGTGGATGATAAATAATTAAAAGGAGTTTAAGATGAAGACGATCACACTCGGAACGACAGGGATAACCTCACCGCAGAATGCCTTTGGAGCCCTTCCCATACAGAGGGATGATACAAAAACAGCCGTAAGGATATTAAGGCGCGCCTATGAGGGAGGCATGACCTATTATGATACTGCCAGAGCCTACAGCGACAGCGAGGAAAAGATAGGAAAAGCCTTTGAAGGGATGCGTGACAAGGTGGTTATAGCCACAAAGACCACGGCTCATGATCCGGAGAAATTAAGGGAGGATCTTGAGACCTCGCTTAAAAATCTTAAAACCGACTATATAGACATATACCAGCTTCATATGGTGCCGCAGTGCTTTAAGGAAGGAGACGGCACGGGGATGTATGAGGCGCTCCTTAAGGCAAAGGAGGAGGGGAAGATACTCCATATAGGGGTGACCGCTCATAAGATAAAGGTGGCCAAGGAGTGTGTCGAGTCGGGACTTTATGAGACAATGCAGTTTCCCTTCAGCTATCTTTCGGGAGAAAAGGAGGAGGCGCTTGTTAAGCTCTGCGGGGATAAAAATGTGGGTTTTATTGCGATGAAGGGGCTTGCGGGAGGTCTTATAAACAGATCCGATGCGGCAATGGCATTTATGGATATGTACGACAATGTCCTTCCGATCTGGGGCGTGCAGAAGGAAAGCGAGCTTGAGGAGTGGCTTTCGTATATGAAGGATACGCCGCAGATGACGGGAGAGATAGAGGAATTTGTTAAAAAAGAGAGGGAAGAGCTTGCGGGTGACTTCTGCAGGGGCTGCGGATACTGCCTGCCCTGCCCGATGGGTATAAAGATCAATAACTGCGCGCGTACCTCGCTGCTCTTAAGGAGGGCTCCTTCAAAGAACTGGCTGAGTGAGGAATGGCAGGCTGAGATGAAAAAGATAGAGACCTGTATAAACTGCCGTCAGTGTGTGGGCAGATGTCCTTATGAGCTGGATACTCCCGCGCTTTTAAGAAAAAATTACGAGGATTACAAGAAGGTACTGGCCGGTGAAACGGCTGTATAAAAGAAAATATAAAGGGAGATATCATATGGAAGAGATTAAGGTTAAAGAGCTGTTAAGCTCGATGAGTCTTGAAGAAAAGGTGGGACAGCTTGTACAGCTTCCGGGTTCGTATTTTGAAGATGATTTCATAATCACGGGTCCCGCCAACTTCATTAATTTTACTGAAAAGGATCTGCTGCTTGCAGGCTCGGTCTTAAGCATAATAGGTGCCGGAAAGCTCCGTAAGATACAAAAGAAGTTTGTGGAAAAGCATCCGCATAACATACCGCTTATATTTATGGCGGATATCATTAACGGCTACCGCACGATATTTCCGATACCGCTCGCGCAGGGCGCAATGTTTGATCCGGAGATATCAAAGAAGGGAGCGCAGATCGCTGCCATGGAATCGGCGGCTGCCGGCATAGGGCTTGTTTTTTCGCCGATGGTCGATCTGGTCAGAGACCCCCGCTGGGGGCGCGTGATGGAGTCTACGGGAGAGGACCCATATCTTAACAGCGTATATGCAAAGGCGATAGTTGAAGGCTATCAGGGAGAGGCTGATAAGAACGGTCATCCCGATCTTAAAAAGAAGGGTGCAGTTGCAGCCTGTGTAAAGCACTTTGCTGCATACGGGGCAGCTATAGCCGGAAGGGACTACAATACAGTTGAGCTTTCCGAGCGGACCTTAAGGGATGAGTATCTGCCTTCCTATAAGGCGGCGGTCGATGCGGGCTCTGCCTCGCTGATGACCTCATTTAACACCTTAAACAGGATACCCTCTTCGGGCAATAAGCATATCATGAGGGAGATATTGAGGGATGAATGGGGATATGACGGAGTCGTTATCTCCGACTGGGCAGCCATAAACGAGCTTGTATTCCACAGGATCGCAAAGGATGCAAAGGAGGCGGCTTATCTTGCCATAAATGCCGGTGTGGACATTGATATGTGTACGACCTGTTATTCGGGACATTTAAAGGAGCTTATTGAAGAGGGCAGGGTGAGCGAAGAGCTTGTTGACGAGTCCGTATTAAGGGTGCTTGATCTTAAGAACAGGCTGGGTCTTTTTGAAGATCCTTATAAGGGAATGGATGAAGAAGCGGAAAAGACCTTTATCCTGTGCAGTAAAAACCGTGAGGAGGCAAGAAAGGCCGCGCAGGAGAGCTTTGTACTGCTTAAGAACGAAGGCCTCCTTCCGTTAAAGAAGGATGAAAACGCTGTCTTTATCGGACCCTTTACGGAATCGAACGCCATAACCGGTGCATGGAGCATATTTGCGGATTATAACGATACCGTATCGATAGCAGACGGCTTAAAGAATGCGGGATATGACTTTAAGACGGCAAAGGGATGCCGCAGGAGTGCGGATTATCCGGTGCTCGGGATGGGAAGGAGCCATCACTATGAGGAGCCGGACGAAGAAAAGGATAAGAAGCTTCTCGAGGAGGCCGTAGAGCTTGCAAAAAATGCGGATAAGGTCGTACTGACCTTAGGTGAGATAAATATAATGTCCGGTGAGGCTACAAGCCGCGGATTTCTGGATCTTCCCTCGATGCAGGTAAAGCTTCTTGAAGAGGTGGCTGCGGTCAATAAAAATATTGCCGTTATCCTGTTCACGGGCAGGCCGCTTGATATAAGAAGGATAGAAGGTCTTGCAAAGTCGGTGCTCGTGGTATGGCAGCCGGGAACCGAAGGAGGAAACGCGATATGTGATGTAATTACGGGAAAGGTAAGTCCTTCGGGCAAGCTCCCCATGAGCTTTCCCTACAGCGTCGGGCAGGTTCCGGTATATTATAACGAGCTTTCTACCGGCCGTCATTATGAGCCCGGGGATGATAACAAGTTCCTTTCAAAATATATAGATATGCCGAACGCCCCGCTTTATCCCTTCGGCTTCGGACTG
>JAGBOJ010000039.1 GCA_017633935.1 Lachnospiraceae bacterium
CACAGGTCGGAGGTGAACTATATGGGATTTTTTGATTGGGATGAGGAACTCTGGAAAAAGACGCAAAGAGAAGTTGGTAGAGAAGAAGGTATAAGGGAAGGTAGTTTACTGAACTATATTTCTCTGGTATGTAAAAAACTCACAAAAGGAAAGTCTGTTAACGTGATCGCAAATGAGCTTGAAGAAGACGAAGCAAAAATAAAAGATATTTGTGATATAGCCGTAAAGTATGCTCCGGACTATGATGCAGAGGCAATCTGTAAAGAATATATGGAGAAAATGAAAGAGGCAGAAAAAGAAGCATATGTTGTTTAGAGTTAACACTTTAGCTTGATATTTATAAATTGATCACTGGGAGAACTTCCGATGTAAAGCATTGATTTTGTGCTCAAAGCCGGAAGTTTTCTGCTCATAATCTGATCGAAATGTTACAATTCAGTCCCGAGCCACGAGAGGGATCAGCTTGCTGATGACGGCGAGTGGCTACGGGTCAATAAACTTTGAGCGTAGGTTTGGCGCCATTGCCAAAGGCAATTCTTATGCGCCAAACGTGTTGCAATTCAGCACTGGTCAAGTGCTGAATTGTAACATCGAAACAGTCTGATCGAAATCTTCAGCCTTTTAAGTTTGTAAGATACATCCTTTCGTGTTAAAATATTTCAGATCATAAAAGCGAAAGGATATGGCAATGGAAGACTATATTATCAGGGCTACGGGAGATAATGAACATATACGCGCGTTTGCCGCTTACACAAGATCCACGGTAGAAGAGGCAAGGAAGGCGCATAATCTTTCGCCGGTAGCCTCCGCTGCACTGGGGAGACTTCTTACGGCGGGCGCAATGATGGGCGTGATGCTAAAGGGTGAAAATGACCTGATGACACTGCAAATAAAGTGCGACGGGCCGATACAGGGACTTACGGTCACTGCCGATGCCGACGGCCATGTAAAAGGGTATGCGATAAATCCTGCGGTGATGCTTCCCGTAAGGGAAAGGGATCATAAGCTTGATGTGTCAGGTGCGGTAGGAAAGGGTTATCTCAGAGTCATAAGAGATATGGGTCTGAAGGAGCCGTACATTGGCGAGACAGAGCTTGTTACGGGTGAGATCGCAGAGGATGTTACCTATTATTTCGCACAGAGTGAGCAGACTCCGTCTACCGTGGGGCTTGGCGTGCTTATGGATAAGGAGAATTTTGTCGCTCACGCCGGAGGCTTTATCGTGCAGCTTATGCCGGACGCGCCGGAAAGTACGATAGATCGCCTTGAATATAACCTTCAGAATGTAAAATCGGTTACAGGTCTCTATAATTCGGGAAAGAAGCCGGAGGATCTGCTTGATATACTGCTCGAGGGGCTGAGTCTGCATATACTTGATCGCAAAGAGGTATCCTTTAAGTGTGACTGCAATGTATCAAAGATCGAAGCGGCACTTATAAGCATCGGAAAAAAAGAATTAAATGAACTGATAGACTCCGGAGAAGAAATTGAAATGGGCTGTCAGTTCTGCGGTAAAAAATATAAGGTAACCAATGAAAAGCTTAAGCAGCTGTATGAGGAAGCACTGTAGATAAGTTTTCGCTGCCATTCGGCACTGTTCAAGTGCTGAATTGTAACGAGTTTACAAAAAGGATAAGGATATGTACGACGGTTTTATAAAGGTCGGTGCGGCCACTCCGCATGTGGCTGTGGCAGATCCGGAATATAATTCCGGCAGGATAATGGAGCAGATCGGAGTGATGGCAGAAGAAGGGGTAAAGGTGATGGTATTCCCCGAGCTCTGTCTGTCGGCCTATACCTGCGGCGACCTTTTCTTACATGAGAGTCTGTTAAAGGGATGTCTTATACAATTAAAAAGGATAGCGGAAGGTACCGTGGATGTTGATGCCATAATATTTTTGGGAGTTCCGCTTGAAAGCGCCGGAAAGCTTTATAACTGCGCTGTTGCGCTAAATAAAGGGAAAGTGCTCGGAGTAGTGCCGAAGCTTTTTCTGCCCGGTTATTCGGAATTTTACGAATCGAGGCAATTCACGCCGGGCTTTAAGAAGGTAAGGACGATAGAGCTGTTCGGTAAAGAGGTTTACTTCGGGGCTGATATGATATTTGAAAATGACGCGGCGGGGGGTCTTAAAATTGCCTGCGAGATCTGTGAAGATGCGTGGGTGGCAAAGGCTCCGTCTGCAGATCATGCCTTATACGGGGCGGACATAATAGTAAATCTTTCCGCAAGTGACGAGCTTATCGGAAAAGATGATTACAGAAGGCAGCTTATAAAAACATCATCCGCAAAACTGATCTGCGGATATATATATGCCGGAGCGGGAGACGGTGAGAGCACCCAGGATCTCGTATTCGGCGGGCACAGTCTCATAGCCGAAAACGGTGTGCTTTTATCCGAATCAAAGCTTTTTGAAAACGGGATCATAACCGCCGATATCGACATCGGAAGGCTTTTAAGTGACAGACGCAGGATGAACACGTTTACGGATGATCCGGCTGAGGGTGAGGGTTACGAGCATATCCGCTTCGAGTTAAAAAAAGAAGAGACAAGGCTCACACGAAGCTTTCCGTCAGCACCCTTTGTGCCGCAGTCTGATGAGGACAGAAAGAGGCGGTGTGAATCGATCTTTGATATCCAGTCTGTGGGACTGAAAAAACGATATGAACACACAGGCTTAAAGGATGCGGTCATCGGACTTTCCGGAGGTCTTGATTCCACGCTGGCTCTGCTCGTAACGGTCAGGGTGTTTGACAGCCTTAAGCTTTCACGCAGCGGGATACATGCCGTAACGATGCCGTGCTTCGGTACGACAGACAGAACCTATAATAATGCATGTACGCTGGCTGAAAGGCTTGGGGTTACGCTAAAAGAGGTTGACATAAAAAATGCAGTAAGGCAGCATTTTTCGGATATCGGACAGGATGAAAATGTACATGATGTTACCTATGAGAATTCACAGGCCCGTGAGCGCACCCAGGTGCTTATGGATATCGCCAATATGGTAAACGGTCTTGTGATCGGCACCGGGGATATGTCGGAGCTGGCTCTTGGATGGGCTACCTATAACGGGGATCATATGTCGATGTATGACGTAAACGCCGGAGTTCCGAAAACTCTTGTACGTCATCTTGTGGTATATTGTGCAGATAAGGCAGAAGGAGACGGGGACCGGGAGCTTTGTGAAGTACTAAGGAGTATAGTCGATACACCTGTAAGTCCGGAACTGCTTCCGGCTGAAAACGGTATCATCTTACAGAAAACGGAAGAGCTTGTGGGACCTTATGAGCTTCATGATTTCTTTTTGTATTATACATTAAGATTTGCTTTTGGACCGAAGAAGATATATAGGATGGCCTGTCATGCATTTGACGGGCGATATGACGGGAATACTGTAAAAAAGTGGATGAAGACCTTCTTTAAGAGATTTTTTTCCCAGCAGTTTAAGCGTTCCTGTCTGCCCGACGGTCCCAAGGTCGGCACTGCCGCACTTTCACCGAGAGGGGACTTGAGAATGCCGAGTGATGCTTCATCAACTCTGTGGTTAAAGGAGATAGAGGAGTTATGAGAAAGATAGTTCTGGCGTCGAATTCGCCGAGAAGAAAGGAACTGCTTGAAAAAGCAGGTATAGAGTTTGAGGTGATGCCTTCCAAATGTACGGAAAAGGCGGATGAAGAAAAGGGCGTGGAGGATATCGTCAAAGAGCTTTCAAGGAAGAAGGCAGAGGATGTGTATTCGAGGCTCCTTATGGACTATGAATATCAGCCGGATGCAAAGGAGGGAGACAACGATTTTATCGTGATCGGTGCGGATACTCTTGTTTACTGCAATGACAGGATACTCGGGAAACCCGGAAATGAGGATGACGCCACCCGTATGATCGGGATGATACAGAATAATACCCATAAGGTCTATACGGGAGTCACGCTCATTAACAGCCTTTCAAACGGCGCAAAGGGCATCAGGACCTTTGTGGAGGTTTCGGAGGTGGAGGTTTTTCCGATGAGCGTGGATGAGATCTTTGAGTATATCGATACGGGAGAGCCTATGGATAAAGCCGGAGCCTACGCAATACAGGGTGTCTTTACCAAGTTTATAAAAAGGATAAACGGGGATTATAATAATATCGTCGGGCTTCCCTTGGGCAGAGTCTACAGCGAGCTTAAGAAACTGTGGGATTGATGTCGTATGCTTTTTAATTCGGTCGCTTTTGCGGTATTTTGTCCGCTTGTAATAATCATATATTTCATTCTCGAAAAGGAGCCGGGAAGGCATAAAGCCGCAAATCTCTGGCTTCTCGTTTCGAGTTACTTCTATTATATGTGTGCGGATGTCCGTTTCGGACTTCTGCTTTTTTTTGTGACGCTTATCACCTTTTTTGCCGGAAAGCTGTGCGGTATAAAAGAACATAATGTAAAGGGTGCTGCGGGGAATCTGCGCAGGGCGGCGTTAATATGCGCGGTCGCGGTGAATATCTCTGTGCTTTTTTTCTTTAAGTACTTTAATCTGTTAAATGAACTGATAAATTCCGACAGTGCGCTAAAGATAGTGCTGCCGGTCGGAATATCCTTTTATATATTCCAGTCACTGACCTATGTTATCGACACATATAACGGGAAGCAGAAGCCGGAGCACGATTTTTTGAAATACGCCCTCTTTGTGTCATTTTTTCCCGTTATCCTTGCAGGTCCCATTGAAAGGTCCGTAAATCTTCTGCCGCAGTTTGACGAAAGACACAGCTTTGATTACGAAAGGATCAGGCATGCCCTTATCCGGATGGCTTACGGCTATTTCTTAAAGATAGTCATCGCACAGCGTCTTGCCATTGCCGTGGATCTTATATACGACAATTTTTATGATGTAAACGGCTTTCAGCTTCTGCTTGCCACCGTGCTTTATGCCTTCCAGATATACTGTGATTTTGCAAGCTATTCTTCCATAGCCGTCGGAGTCGGAGAGCTGATGGGCTTTAAGCTTACCGAAAATTTCAGACAGCCTTTTTTTGCAAGGTCATGCGCGGAGCTCTGGCGCAGATGGCATATATCCTTAAATGACTGGTTTAGAAATTATATCTATTTTCCGCTCGGAGGCAGCAGGAAGGGAGTGATACGCAAATATTTCAATATAATGACAGTCTTTACTCTTTCCGGGATGTGGCACGGCGCAGCACTCCACTATGTTATATGGGGCATGCTTTCGGGAGCCTTTCAGGTGATGGGAGATATCTTAAGACCCCTAAGGGAAAAATGTACAGGGATCCTTCCGGTACATAACGGCTTTACCCGTAGATGCAGGGTGATATTACAGGTATTGATTACCTTTATGTTGTTTGTCACATCCCTGTTCTTCTTCAGGGCAGAGTCAGCGGGGGCGGCCGTATTTATCCTTAAAAAAGTGCTGACGGATATAAATATCGCGGGGATAATGGCAACACCGCTTTCGGGACTTGGGCTCGGAGTGTTTAATCTGCTGTATCTTGTGGCCGCAATGGTGCTTATGATCGTGTATGATACCGTAAATGAAAAGACGGGTGATGCGGCATCGGCTATCGCAAAATGCCCGGCGGCATTGAGGTGGGGGATTTATTACACTGTCGTGATAATGCTTATTGGCTCAGCCGGACTTGGTGCAAAACAGTTTATTTATTTTGAATTTTAGCAGCAATGGATAAAAGATTGAGATTACTGAAAAATTTCATATTGATTTCAATCCCGCTCTTTATGATAATACTTCTTGCTTTTTTTACACCTATGTATTATATGACAGAGGAGTATGTGCTGTGGAGACAGGAGAAAGATTATGTAAACCAAAATGTGGGGAGTTATGCAAACTACACGAAGCCGGATACAATACCGCTCCCGAAGGCAGGCAGTCCTGTTGAAACTCTTATAATAGGTGATTCGAGAGCAAAGTCTTCGATCATCCCGAAACAGCTTAAGCCCGACGGAGATATTTATAATATCGGTATAGGCGGGGCCACTTCGATCGAAATGTATTATGCGGCCGGAAACTATATTAAAAGCTACGGTGCTCCAAAGGAGGCTTTGATCATATTTGCGCCCTATCACCTCTGCGACATAGATAACTGGGATCAGACACTTTTTAATAATTATCTTACTGTCGGAGAGATATCACAGGTGTATAAAGAAGCGTATAGGTATAAGGATGAAGAAATTTTAAGAAAGGGGTATCTTACCGAAGAGCTGTCCTTCAGGCTGCGTCTTCCCACCAAATACATAGCACAGATGTATGACGCAAGGCTGACCGGTTTTTTCTCAAGGAATAAGGAAAGATACGGCAGCGTGGCTGATGAGCTGGGTTATTGCGAATTCGGAAAAGATCCGGGAAATGACGGGGTTAACTATGAGGTACACCATGAATACTTTGACTCATCACCGCTTGTATTACATTATTATGATAAGCTGCTTAAGCTGCTTACCGAAAACGGTGTGAAGGTAAAAATCCTGCAGGCACCGATAAACGAAGCATCTTCAAAAGCAATCCATACCGCGTTTGTCAATGGCTACGAAGAATTTCTGTCGGAAATTAAAGAAAAGTACAGTGACATATATATAATGACAGAGCTTCCCGTGTATGAAAACGGATATTTCGGGGATAATAATCATTTAAACAGGAGCGGAGCCGAAAAATATACGGACTGGCTGAAAAATATGCTGTATTAAAGTAAAAAGAACTTTGTCTTTTACTGTAATAAAAAAGGAGTTGGTATTATGGAAAATAATGTTCATAAATACAGAGTGTGCGGAAAGGGGTCTTTCGGCCACGAAAAATCCCCGATCATCACAATACACGGCAAATGGCTGAATGATTACGGCTTTGACATAGGTGATTATATCGAATGCAGGTGTGAGGATGGAAAGCTTGTGATAAAGAGGCTGGAGTTTGGGGACGGAGCCGGTGAGGATAAATGATCTGATTTATGTCCATTTCCTGCTTTTAATTCGTATATATATTATGAAGGAGCCTTAATAATATCCATAAGAAGGAAAGGCTTTGATTTTTATTTTTGGAGGAAAATGATCATGAAAAAGAAGACAATAGGTATGCTGCTTGCAGCCGGTATGGTGATGTCACTTATGACCGGATGTGCGGATAACACCCAGAATGCGGCTTTGGATACGGCAGCAGCCGGTGAAGAAACAGCCGAAACGACAGAGGAGCAGGCACCGGCGGAGGAGATAGCGCCGGAAGCGGAAGAGACCGCTATCAGTGAGGAGGAGGCTTCCGGTACAGCAGCTACTGATGCATCTAAGGAGGCTTCCGATACGGAGGTAGAGGTGGCTGCAGCCGAAGATAATGCGCTTCCTGCATTTGTTTATCCCGAAGATGATCCGGTACTCTCGGCTGTATCGGATTACATCACAGTTGAGCTTGCATCGAACTATGAGCCTGCGGATGTGTGCATACCTGTGATAAGGGTAGTAGCCGTGGACGACTCAAAGGAAGATGACATCTTAGTATGGGGAGAATTCTACGTGAATAATTATGATCTGAACGGGGATATCCTTGAAACCAAATCCGGAGGAAATTATCCGGGCTGCATGCATCTTAAAAAGGAAGGGGATGTCTGTACCGTAACCGCATTTGATGTTGTCGAGGACGGTTCGCGGTATGATGAAAGCGCAAAGAAAATATTCGGTGATAAATATGAGGAATTTGCCGGGCTTTCATCGGATGATACCGACCGGGAAAATGTACGGAAGGAAACGATAAAAAAATATGTGGACATAAACGGTCTTAATATAAAGGCATATAAGGACTTCGGCTGGGAACCGGTGGAGCTTTGATATGTGATATCAGGGTCACAGATTCATAATGCTTTCAAGCTTGCTTGATAAGCATTATGAATCTGTGACCCGTAAAAGTTGATCCTTAAATCGACGAATATCCGAAACCGTTACATATAGCATCAACTTTTATACCGTCGCGGCACATCGGGCAGCTCCCGGGAGCATGGCTTGCGTAATCGGGAAGAGTCTGAAGAGAATAAAGAGCTCTTATAGGAACATTTCCGATATGATCCGAAACAGAGAAGATCGCTGAAATTCCGATAACATCGCCGCCGTAGAAGCGGATCGAGCCTATGGCACTCTGTAAGGTGGCTCCGGTTGTAGCCGCATCAATAAGCACCAGAACTTTTTTACCCTTCACCATATGCTGGTTATTCTCACGGAACATCATCTGTCCGCTCACATTGTATTCGGGACTTGTGATATACATGGTCTGATGTGAATTGGCGGAGATGACACCGGCTTTGGTCAGCTTATTTGCAAGGTAGGCGCCTACGACCTCCATGCTGTTCAGACAAAGGATAGTGTCTATCACATCTGAGGCAATATACATTTCGGCAAGCTCTTCACCCGTAGCCCTTGCTTCGCGTTGTCTCGACTTCATATCCGAAAGATCCATATAATAGTTGACATGTGAATTGGGAGTGATAAAATGTCCGGGAATGTAACGAAGTACCACGTCTTTATTCCGCGGATGCTCGATCTTCTTATAATCCTGCATGATAATACCTCCTTGGATAATGATTTTTAAGATAAAGCCCCCAATGACCTGTAAAACCCGGAACGGCTTTACAGATATATATAGTATATCACAAACGATCTCATATCGCTATCTTGTTATTTTTACTTATGTAGTGTATTATAAATTGTTGTTTTTTCACAGGAGGACTTTTAAGTTATATCAGGCTTTGCAGTAATCGGAGGCATGATGGAAAAAAAAGGAATTATAAGGGAGGTGCTTGAGTGGATAGCCGTTATAGTAGTGGCTGTGGTGATCTCCCTTTCGGTAAATACATTTCTTATAGTTAATGCGACGGTACCGTCATCTTCAATGGAAACGACGATAATGGCGCATGACAGGATCATCGGAAACAGGCTTACCTACAGATTTAAGGACCCCGCCCGGGGGGATATAATCATATTTAAGAATCCCGATGATGAAAGCGTGCTGTATATAAAGAGGCTTATCGGATTGCCGGGAGATGTGGTCGAGGTGTATGACAACACTGTTTTTATAAACGGAGAGGCGCTCGATGAGCCGTATCTGAATGTGGAGACTCTTGGGGAGTTCGGGCCCTACTATGTTCCTGACGGGGCGTATTTTATGATGGGAGACAACCGTAACGATTCGGCTGATTCAAGGTACTGGAACAATACTTTTCTGTACAGGGACGGGATCGTCGGAAAGGCGGTATTCAGATACTGGCCCAAATTTTCAAAGCTGAAATAAGCGGGTTCATTTGTGAAAAGATCCTAAGGAGGAAAAAGATGATAGCCGAAAAAATGCAGGGACTTGTGGATAATAATTCCGTTATCAGACAGATGTTTGAAGAAGGTCTTAAAATGGCGGAGGAATTCGGAAAAGAGAATGTATACGATTTTTCCCTCGGAAATCCCAATGTACCGGCTCCTGAAAAAGTAAAGGAGACCATAAAAAGACTTGCGGAGGAAGAGGACCCGGTTGCGCTGCACGGATATATGAGCAACGCGGGCTTTCCGGATGTAAGGAAAAAGGTGGCACAGTCGCTTAATAAGCGTTTCGGAACCTCATTTCACGAAAACAACATAATGATGACGGTGGGTGCCGCGGGTGGCTTAAACTGCGCGTTAAAGGCATTGATAGATCCCGGGGATGAGATACTTACCTTTGCCCCCTTCTTTCTTGAATATAAAAACTATGCGGCAAATTTTGACGGAAAGCTCATCGCTGTAAGACCGGATACAGCTACGTTCCAGCCCGACTTTGAGGACTTTGAGGCAAAGATCACAAAAAGGACGAAGGCGGTAATAATAAATAATCCGAATAATCCCACGGGGGTTATCTATTCTGAAGAAACGATAAAAAGGATAGCCTCAATACTTGAAAAAAAGCAGAAGGAATTCGGCACTGTAATATTCATCATTTCGGATGAGCCGTACAGGGAGCTTGTTTATACCGGGGCGCAGGTGCCCTATATCACAAGGTACTACAGGAATACGATAGTGGGATATTCATTCAGTAAGACACTCAGTCTTCCGGGTGAGAGGATCGGATATCTTGTGATACCGGATGAGGCGGAGGAAAGTGAGAGGCTTTTTCAGGCGGTAACGATCGCAAACCGCGTGCTCGGATTTGTAAACGCCCCTTCACTTATGCAGAAGGTGGTAGCGGAATGCCTTGAAGAAAAGGCCGATACCGGATATTACGCAAAAAACAGGGATGTGCTCTATGATGCACTGCAAAAATACGGCTTTGGCTGCATAAAGCCGGAGGGCGCATTTTACATGTTCATAAAATCACCGACAGAGGATGAAAGGGAATTTGTGACGGCGGCAAAAAAGCATCATATACTGTTGGTGCCGGGAAGCTCATTTATGTGCTCCGGTTTTGTGAGGCTGGCATATTGTGTTGCCTATGAGACCTGCGTTAATTCGCTTCCGGGATTTGAAGCGCTTGCAAAGGAATACAGTCTGATATGAGTTTTGAGGATAATATAAGAAGGGTAGTCCCTTATACACCGGGAGAGCAGCCCGAAAGGAAAGTGATAAAGCTGAATACCAATGAGTGTCCGTATCCGCCCTCGCCGAAGGCGGCCGAATGCTTACGAACCCTTAATACGGATTCCTTAAGACTGTATCCCGAGGCAGCCTGTCAGACGCTTGTAAAGGCCATCGGAAAATATTACGGGGTGGATGAAGAATGTATTTTTGCCGGGGTCGGATCGGATGATGTGCTCTCAATGTGTTTCCTTACATACTTTGCAGGGAAAAAGCCTGTGATATTTCCTGACATCACATATTCTTTTTATGATGTGTGGGCTTCGGTCTACGGTATACCCTATGAGACGATCCCTCTTGATGAGGACTTTAATATAAGGATTGAGGATTATAAAAGGGAAAACGGAGGGGTGGTCATAGCAAATCCGAATGCTCCGACCGGAGTGGCGCTTGACCTTGATCAGATAGAGGAGATAGTAAAAGCCAATCGGGAAAGCGTGGTCATAGTGGATGAGGCTTATATAGATTTCGGCTCGCAGACGGCTCTGCCTCTTATAAATAAATACGAAAATGTGATAGTCGTGCGTACCATGTCAAAATCACGGGCCCTTGCCGGAATGAGGATAGGCTATGCATTTGCCTGCAGGAAGCTTATAGGATATCTGAATGATGTGAAATATTCGGTGAATTCCTATACGATGAATACGCCTTCCATTTTGACGGGAAAGGCCGCGATAGAGGATGATGAGTATTTTAAGGAAATAACATCAAAGGTGATCGCAACAAGAAAACATACCGAAGAGGAGCTTAGGTCAATGGGCTTTAAGCTGAACACATCCTCGGCTAATTTTGTGTTTGCAAAGCCCCCTTCGGGATATGAGGCAAAAGAAGTATTTGAGGAATTAAAAAAACGTGACATTTATGTGAGGCATTTTAATAAGGACAGGATAGCCGGATACTTAAGGATTTCAATAGGAACCGATGAGGAAATGGATGCGCTTATCGCAGCGTTAAAGGAGATCATAGTATGAACACGCTCACAAAATATCTTTTTATCTTTTTTATATCGATGGTACCGCTCATAGAGCTTAGAGGCGCTATTCCTTTTGCGGTGGGAATGGGACTTCCCCTGATACAGTCATATATTGTCTGTATAATAGGAAATATGCTTCCGGTGCCGGTAATATATTTCTTTGCAAGAAAAGTGCTTGAGTGGGGAAAGGACAAGAAATATATAGGAAGGTTCTTTTCCTTCTGCCTTGAAAAGGGCAATAAGGGCGGTCAGAAGCTGCTTGAAAAAGCCGGTGACAAGGGAACATTTTTGGCACTGCTGCTGTTTGTGGGGATACCGATCCCCGGAACCGGAGCGTGGACGGGAACGCTGGCGGCTTCCATACTTAATATGGGATTTAAAAAGAGCGTTGCAGCCGTGATGCTCGGCGTACTTCTTGCTGGGATCATCATGCTTGTGGCAAGTGCGGCTGTTGCAGGCGGTTTTAATGCGATAGTAAATTAAGGAGCTGTGTAAAATAAAATGCTACGGATGGATAAAGCTGACCGTAAGCCAATAAGATCATTAAACAGGAGGAACAGATCATGCAGGAGTATAAGCCGTTTAAAGAGGGAAAGGTGCGCGAGGTATATGACCTCGGAGATAATCTTATCATTGCAGCAACCGACAGGATATCGGCATTCGATGTGATACTTAAAAATACCGTGACGTCAAAGGGAGCGATACTTACCGGGATGTCAAAATTCTGGTTCGATTATACAAAGGATGTGGTAAAGAACCATATGATCTCGACAGATGTTAACGATATGCCGGAATATTTCAGAAACGACAGGTTCAGGGGACGGGCAATGCTCTGCAAAAAGCTTACGATGCTTCCGATAGAGTGCATAGTAAGGGGTTATATCACAGGCTCGGGCTGGGCATCCTACCAAAAGACCGGAGAGGTATGCGGCATAAGGCTTGCGGAGGGATTAAAGGAATCCGATAAGCTTCCCGAGGCGATATATACACCGAGTACAAAGGCTGAGATCGGGGAGCACGACGAAAATATATCGTATGAAAAAAGTATAGACGTGCTTGAAAGGGAATTTCCGGGAAAAGGAGAGGAGTATGCCGTAAAGATCAGGGATTATACTCTTAAGCTTTATAATAAATGCGCTGATTATGCGCTGACAAAGGGGATAATCATTGCCGACACCAAGTTTGAATTCGGACTGGATGAAAACGGGGAGGTGGTGCTTGGGGATGAAATGCTTACCCCTGACAGCTCAAGGTTCTGGCCGCTTGACGGTTATGTGAGCGGAAAAAGCCAGCCTTCATATGATAAGCAGTATGTAAGGGATTACTTAAAGGCTCATCCCGAAAGTGACTACGATCTTCCGGGGGAGGTTATTGACAGGACCGTTGACAAGTATAAGGAAGCGTATCTGAGGCTGACAGGATCGGAATTTAAGTCCTAAAAATGCAGTGGCAGGATCTTTTGGAAAAGTTTTCAAAAAGTCCTGCCATTTTATGGTATATGCCGTATATATATACATAAAGATCAAAAAACCACAAGATATTGAAAAAAAAGATTGCCATAATGAAAAAACATTCGTATAAATATATAGAGGATGAAAAAATAAAAAAACTTTCAAAATAATTGCCATATGCGGAATTCGTTCGTATAAACAATTGAAGGACAAATAATAAGGAGGAAAAAAAGATGAGTGAAATGGAAAAAAACATTAATAAGCTTAATGATGATGAACTTGACGGAGTAGCAGGCGGAGTTATCTTTAATGCATCGGGGATAATCGGAGCCGATAAGGATAATCCGTGGGAGGTTCTTGATGACAGAAACGGAAACACTCTCGGAAGATTCAAGAGCAGGGATGAAGCACTGGCGGCTGCCGGACGCCTCGGTCAGAACCACATGGAAGTGAACTGGGATCAGGTGCTCCAGCTTAGAGGCCAGAAGTAAATTCAGGAGGATGCAATGGAAATAAATAACAGATTATCGGATGAAGAGCTTGATCAGGTTTCCGGAGGCGTGAGCAGATATTCGGTATATGACCTTAAGAAGGCCGGAGTAAGTGTCTCAACGAGCGGGGGGAAGACAACCTATTCCACTATACTTTCCACCGGAAAGAAAATAGATATCAGCGAGAGCGTTGCTTCCAGCATAGCGGACTGCTACAAGCTCTCAGGAGGAGCAAGGCTTACAGACCAGCAGATAAACGATCTGATAGCGCAGAGCTGACAGGTGGTTTACATAAAAAAAGAATCTTAAAAATTCATTTTCAAAGGAGGAACTAAAAATGAGTGAAGTAAACAAGCTTAATGATGACCAGCTTAATGCGGTTAGCGGCGGAGCAGGTAAGACAAAGTACGGCTATCCCTATGATGATGCGGGAAATGTAACCTACACCGACAAGACCGGACAGTCGCTCAGGATCAATGCGGCAGACTGGAAGTGGCTCCTCAGCCAGTATAACGGCAACCTTAACGATCCCGAGTATTATCTCTCGACCGTACCTGCAAAGGACCTTAATGTAATACTTGATGATCATCACGCAGGCAAAAGGTAAATAATGCTTAAAGCACCGGCGCAGACAGGGATGATAAGTTCCTCCCTTTCTGCGTCGGATTTTTTTGCTTGAAAGAAGAGCGGTTCTATAGTATAATCCGTTTTGATCCGATCGTGAAGGACTTGAATTCTTTTAATTCGCGGGTATCACCGCAGAAATCCTTTTAATCATCAATGAGTAAGCGCCTTAAAAAGAGACATTTTTATTGCGTATGGCCGGATGTTCATCTCTTAGGCGGGAACACACAAAACGAAAGGAGGGAAGATATTGTATTTTTGGTGTTGACAACACATTTATTTTAAGATACTATAAACGATATCAGAACAACTGTTCGATTTATCAGCAGTGATTAAGAATGGAGAGATCAAAATGGATAATTCTGAAAAAGTAAAAGCATTGGATGTTGCAATATCACAGATTGAAAAGCAGTTCGGCAAGGGCGCGGTGATGAAGCTGGGTGAAAGCGTAGCCGATATGAGCATAGGAGCGATCCCCACAGGGTCCTTAAGTCTCGATATAGCTCTCGGTATAGGCGGGATTCCGAAGGGCAGGATAGTGGAAATATACGGTTCGGAATCCTCCGGTAAGACGACTCTTACGCTTCATATGATAGCCGAAGCCCAGAAGATGGGAGGCATAGCGGGCTTCATAGATGCCGAGCATGCCCTTGATCCCGAATATGCCGCAAATATAGGTGTGGATATAGACAATTTATATATTTCACAGCCGGATTCGGGAGAGCAGGCTCTTGAGATAGCCGAGACGATGGTACGCTCCGGAGCGATAGATATAGTTGTGATAGACTCGGTAGCAGCACTTGTGTCCAAGGACGAGATTGACGGAAACATGGGCGATTCCCATATGGGACTCCAGGCGCGTCTAATGTCCCAGGCATTAAGAAAGCTTACGGGCATCATAAACAAGACAAACTGTACGGTTGTATTTATAAACCAGCTCCGTGAAAAGATCGGAGTCATGTTCGGAAACCCCGAGACCACCACGGGTGGAAACGCCCTTAAGTTTTATGCGTCTGTCAGGATGGATGTGCGCAGGATTGACAAGATCCAGCAGGCCGGACAGGTGGTCGGAAACAGGACGAGGGTAAAGGTTGTTAAGAATAAGGTGGCACCGCCGTTTAAGCAGGCGGAATTCGATATAATGTACGGGAAGGGCATATCGTCAAGCGGAGATCTTGTGGATCTTGCGGCAAATATCGACATCATTAACAAAAGCGGCGCATGGTATGCCTATAATAACGAAAAGATCGGACAGGGCAGGGAAAATGCCAAGCAGTTCCTTGAGGATAATCCCCTGATCCTTGCCGAAATCGACCGGAAGGTAAGACAGCATTACGGACTTATCGATGCCGAGCCTGAAACGGAGGAAAAGGGCAAAAAGAAGGCTGATAAGAAGGATGAGGAGAATACTTAAGGATAATGCTCGTCTATAAGCTTGAAGATTACAACAGATCAAGGGTAAAGGTATACTTTGATGAAGACCGTCCGGCTTTTGTGCTTTATAAAAAGGAGATAGAACGATACGGCATTAAACAGGGCGGAGAATTAAGCGACGATACATATGAGACGATAATCACGGAAGTCCTTAAAAAACGTGCCATATCCCGTATGCTCTATCTTCTCGATTCCGGAGGCAGGACTGAAAGCCAGGTCAGGAAAAAGCTCTCGGACGGCTTTTATCCGAAAGAAGCGATCGATGCGGCCATAGACTACGGACTCGGCAGGCATTATATAGATGACGGGTATTACGCCCGAAATTTTGCGGAAAACAGGACTAAGAACAAATCAAGGCTCAAGGTGAAGCAGGAGCTTTTGCAGAGAGGGATAGACCCGGAAATTATCGACAATACCTTTCAAAATCTGGAAAATGATGAGAAGGATACGATAGAAAGGCTTATATTAAAAAAGTATCCCGATGTATCGCAAATCGAAAAAGAGAATGAACAGAAGCTGATAAGGAGCCTGATGCTCAAGGGCTTCAGATATGATGACGTACACGAAGTAATGTTGAGGCTATTGACATAATATCGAAATCGGTTTAGAATTAAAAAGTTGTATTTTGGGTTGGTTTGTTATTCGGAATACGATAAAAGCTTAATATAGGAGGTACTTCTGTACAATGTCAACTGTTGTTATTCTGATGGTTGTCTTTGCGGTTGTACTGGTGGTAGTGGTTATAGCTGCTTTCATTATCGGAGGCAGCAGACAGAAGAAGCTTTTTGAGGAAAAAGTCGGCAATGCCGATGAGAAAGCCAGACAGATAATCGATGATGCTCTTAAGGAGGCTGAGGAAAAGAAGCGCGAGGGGCTGCTTGAAGTAAAGGAAGAATCCATACGGAAGCAGAACGAGATCGAAAAAGAGACCAAGGAAAGACGCGCTGAGGTTCAGAGGCTCGAAAGAAGAGTACAGCAGAAGGAAGAATCTGTCGATAAAAAAGCGGACGCGATCGAAAGACGTGAAGCCAGTTGCAATGCAAGGGAAGAAGAGCTTAAAGCGAAGCAGGCGCAGGTCGATAGGCTCAACGAAGAACGTGTACAGGAACTTGAAAGGATTTCGGGACTTACCTCTGAACAGGCAAAAGAATATCTTTTAAAAATTGTTGAAGATGATGTGAAACACGAGTCCGCCATAATGATCAAGGAATACGAGGCACGGGCTAAGGAAGAGGCGGACAAAAAAGCAAAGGAGTATGTCGTTAACGCTATCCAGCGTTGCGCCGCAGATCAGGTGAGCGAAGCTACGATCTCGGTAGTACAGCTTCCCAGTGATGAGATGAAGGGCAGGATAATAGGTCGGGAGGGCAGGAATATCAGGACTCTCGAAACCCTTACAGGCGTTGATCTGATCATTGACGACACTCCGGAGGCGGTCATTCTTTCGGGATTCGATCCTATCAGGCGTGAGGTCGCAAGAATTGCGCTTGAGAAACTCGTAGTTGACGGAAGGATACATCCGGCAAGGATCGAGGAAATGGTAGAAAAAGCCCAGAGAGAGATCGAAACCGAGATAAGGGAGGAAGGCGAGGCTGCCGCACTTGAAGTCGGAGTGCATGGCATCCATCCCGAGCTGATAAGGCTTCTGGGCAAGATGAAGTTCAGGACAAGCTTCGGTCAGAATGCGTTAAAGCATTCCATCGAAGTGGCTCAGCTTACGGGGCTTCTTGCTTCTGAAATCGGAGGGATTGATGTGCGTCTTGCCAAAAGAGCGGGTCTGCTGCACGATATAGGAAAAGCGGTAGATCATGAGATGGAAGGCTCGCATATTCAGCTCGGCGCGGATCTGTGCAGAAAGTATAAAGAGTCTGCGGTAGTCTTAAATGCGGTTGAATCACATCACGGAGATGTGGAGCCTACCAGCCTTATCGCTTGTCTGGTACAGGCTGCTGACACTATCTCGGCTGCGCGTCCCGGCGCAAGAAGGGAGACCTTAGATAATTATACAAACAGACTTAAACAATTAGAAGATATCGCTGATTCCTTTAAGGGAGTCGAAAAATCTTTTGCTATTCAGGCGGGCAGGGAAGTTCGGGTAATTGTTGTTCCTGAGCAGGTGAATGATGCGGATATGGTGCTTATTGCAAGAGATATCGCTAAGCGTATTGAAAGCGAAATGCAATATCCGGGTCAGGTAAAGGTAAGCATGATACGTGAATCCAGAGTTACGGATTATGCAAAATAATTGAATCGGACAGAACAGATCTGTGACTGTAAACGGATCTGTTCTGTTTTTTAACGTAAGGAACTGTGCGAAAATAAATTCGCATATCGCTTGTTTTGATAAGGGAGAAATATTTTTGAAATATCTGACCTTGGGCATCCTTGCACATGTGGATGCCGGAAAGACAACTTTATCGGAAAGCCTTCTTTTTGAGAGCGGGATGATCCGCAAGGCCGGCAGGGTGGATCATAAGGATGCCTTTCTTGATACGCACGATATAGAAAAAGAGCGTGGTATCACAGTTTTTTCAAAGCAGGCGGTAATAGATTACGGCGATATGCGCATAACACTGGTTGATACACCGGGACATACGGATTTTAAGGCCGAGACCGAAAGAGCTCTCATGGTGCTCGACGGTGCGATCCTTGTTATAAGCTCCTTGGACGGAGTGACCGGACATACGGCAGCTTTATACAATCTTCTGAAAAAATACGGTCTGCCTGTCTTTGTCTTTTTTAATAAGATGGATATTGAAGGCAGTGATAAGTCTGCGCTTATGGAGGATATAAGGGCAAAGCTGTCCGGCAGCTTTGCTGATCTTTCCGGGGGTATATCAGACCCTGAGATACAGGAGGAGCTTGCTCTTTGCGATGAGGGACTTATGGAAAGATACCTTGAAGGAAAGGAACTGATCACAGGTAAGGAGGCGGCGGCTCTTGTAAAAAAGGGAGCTCTTAATCCCTGCTACTTTGGTTCGGCCCTAAGGCTTGAGGGGGTAAGGGAGCTTATGGAGGGAGTTAAGGAATATCTTCCCGAAAGAAAATATTCCGTCGAACCTTCTTTTAAGGTGTATAAGATAGCGACTGATGAAAAAAACACGCGGCTTACCTTTGCAAAGATCACCGGCGGCAGTTATGAGGTCAAAAGCGTGGTTCCGGAGTACGGGGAGAAGATAGAGGAGATCCGTATATATTCGGGAAAGGGGTATGAAAATATAAAGGAAGCCCGGGCCGGTATGCTGGTGGCTTTTACGGGGCTTAAAAGCTCGAAGACCGCTGATGCCGTTGGAGGCGGTTATGATGAGGTCAGGCATACGATCTCTGAACCGGTCTTAAGATATAAGGTAATCTCAAAGGATGGTACGGATCCGAATCTCCTTCTTTCAAGATTGAGAAAGCTTGAAGAGGAGGACCCCGCCCTTCATATCTCGTGGGAGGAGGAAAAACGGGAGATACAGATATGCCTGATGGGACAGGTACAGCTTGAGATCGTGCAGCGCCTGATGCTTGAAAGGTTTGGCGAACATATCGATTTCATGCAGGGCAGCATTCTTTACAAGGAGACGATAGCGGATACCGTGGAAGGAGCGGGACATTTTGAACCGTTAAGACACTATGCCGAAGTACATCTTATATTGGAACCGCTTGAGGAAGGAAGCGGGGTGGTGATCGACAATATCTGTGACAATGATCTGCTTGCAAAAAACTGGCAGAATCTTATCCTTACCCATCTTACGGAAAGAACCTTTAAGGGAAAGCTTACCGGCTCCGAGATAACCGATATAAAAATAACACTTGCCTCGGGCAAGGCACATTTAAAGCATACGGAAGGCGGGGATTTCAGACAGGCCACCTACAGGGCTGTAAGAAACGGTATAATGAAGGCAAAGGGCGTGCTTTTGGAGCCGTGGTATGATTTTGAACTTACTATACCCGAAGAAACGATAGGAAGGGCGATGACGGACTTAAGCAATATGGGAGCCGAGTTTAAGCTGTCTGAAAACAAGACGGATTCCAAAACCCTGATAAAAGGGCTCATCCCCGCAAAAGAGGGGATGAATTACGCGGACGAACTGAAAAAATACACTAAAGATGAAGGCAGGATAGAACTGAATTTTGCAGGCTACAAACCCTGTCATGACGAAGAGGAGGTAATATCGGAGATTGGCTACGACCCCGAAAGGGACCTGAGGAACACTGGTAATTCCGTGTTCTGCTCACACGGGGCCGGTGTTATCATACCGTGGTACGAGGCTGATGAGCATATGCATCTGCCCTCCGTACTTGTAAAGCAGACAGAGGATGAACAAAAGCCTGTAAATATCAGACGCAGTGAGGGCGTAAAAGCACTCTCGGTCGATGAGATCGATGCGATAATAGAGCGTACATATTATTCAAACAGAAAAAAAGCCTTTAAGAATGTAAGGACCGCGGAAATGCAGCTTAGAAGCACGTTAAAGGATGAGGCGGATGTTGTAAAGGGCGAGTCTTCACCGAGAAACGATAAATACAGGGACAGGGAAAAGCAGCAAAAGGTCCGTCCCGGATATGTGCTCATAGACGGCTATAATGTGATATTTTCGTGGGAGGACTTAAATGAACTGGCAAAGCTGAACATAGACAGCGCCAGAGACGCTCTGCTTGATATTATGTGCAATTACAGGGGACTTAAGGAGGAGGAGCTGATAGTCGTTTTTGATGCTTACAGGGTACAGGGACACGATACTGAATTTCTGGATCATAATAATATTCACGTGGTCTATACAAAGGAGGCCCAGACTGCGGACAGCTATATCGAGCATTTTTCCCATGAGCATGCCCGGCATTATGACATAACCGTCGTGACCTCCGATAAGACCGAGCAGGTGATCGTTTTGGGAGCGGGCTGCAGGGTGAAGGCATCGGATGATTTCAGGACCGAAGTTATAAGGCAGGTAAAGGAGGCTTCGGAGGAATATACAGGGCACAGAACCCCCTCCGTAAACAGCATGGAGGGACAATTTGACGAAATAATTCTTAATTAAATTAAAGATTATTAAAAATTGTATATTTTTTTTGAATTTTATGGTAATATAGATTAGTATTTTCAGAAGCCGTATTATTTGGCAGGGGAATAAATCCGTTGTATTGGAGGAGCACATGGAAACAAATATTTTACTGGAAAACGGTACAAATGAGTTAGAGGTTCTGGAGTTTAAGCTGGATGATAACTGTTACGGTATAAATGTGGCAAAGATAAAGGAAATCATCACATATCAGCCCGTAACCCCGGTTCCTAATGCGCATCCGAGCATAGAAGGTATTTTTATGCCGAGGGATACGATGATAACGGCCATAAATCTCAAAAACTGTCTTCAGAGAGGGAGTTCCGAGGAAAAGGGTCTTTTCATCATTACCAATTTCAATAAACTGGATATAGCCTTCCATGTTGATTCGGTGGTGGGTATCCACAGGATCTCATGGAGAGACATTATAAAGCCCAACGCAACGGTCAACAATGCTGATGCCGGTGTGTCCACGGGTATAATAAAGTTTGAGGACAGACTTATAGTTATCCTCGATTTTGAGAAGATAGTTACCGATATAAGCCCTGAGACCGGTCTTCGCGTAGAGGAGATCAAGGAGCTTGGAGAAAGAGAGAGGAATGATGTTCCGGTGCTTATGGCTGAGGATTCGGCATTGCTGAATAAGCTGATATCCGATTCACTTAAGGAAGCGGGTTATAATAATCTGATAGACACCGTTAACGGTCAGGAGGCTTGGGATTATATTTCAAAGGCTGTGGAAGAGGGCGGCAACCTTTCTGAGAAGGTCGGTATCGTTATCACCGATATTGAGATGCCCATAATGGACGGGCACAGGCTTACAAAGCTCATCAAGTCACATGACAAGACAAAGAATATTCCTGTGGTCATCTTCTCTTCGCTGGTTAATGAGGAAATGAGGAGAAAGGGCGAATCGCTCGGCGCAAATGCCCAGCTTTCAAAGCCGGAGATCGGAAATCTCGTTAGGGTAATAGACGGTCTGGTTAATCCGTAACCGTAAAAAAACAGAGAAATATAAAAACGGCTCCTTTAACGTATTAAATGTGTTAAGGAGCCGTTTTTGGTGCTTATAAATGTGTATCTGTCAGATATTGAAATTTCCTTTGAAATCTTCGTTAATAACATAGTATACGACGGAATTGTCAGGCTGTGCGTAAAGCTTGAGATCTTTGATGTCAGATACTTTATTGCCGGCGTTTTTCCATGCTTCCTGTGCTGCTTTGATTAAGTCGGCTTCGTTTACATCATCTTTTCCGCCAAACTGGATTACTAAATTTGACTTCACGGCTAAAACCTCCTTACATAATAATTCATTTGGGCGTCAATACCCATCGAAAGCGTAGTATATATTAAATATGCAAAAAAATCAATAAATATTTGCGATTTTCGGATAATAATGGTATGATATATAAACTATGATGATGATCCGACTGTGATTTTTTAAATCATTAATGAATATCTGATCGGTAAGGAGTTGTGCAAAAATAATTTAATATAATTTTTTTTGCACAGATCCCGGGTTGAATAAATTTTATTACAGAGGTAATTATGGACGCTCTTTCACCTGAACAGCAGGCTTTATTTGCAAGTATAATGGGAAATTCTTCACAGGCACAGGCAGTTAATCCGGTAATTCCGGCTGCTCCGGCAACCCCGACAGCTGCTCCTGCGGGAGGCGGAGATTCAAACAGGGTTTTGTCTCAGGCTGAGATCGATGCGCTTATTGCATCCATGGCAGGCTGACTCTTTTGTACATTTATTTATTCATTTAAAGAACCCCGCAGACTTTGCGGGGCTTTTATTATATGAACAGGCAACGAGCCAAGGAGACCGCTGTGCGCTTGCGCACGAAGCGGGCCCATTGGCGACTGCCCCCATCGAGCGCGGAGTGCGAGATGAACAGGCAACGAGCCAAGGAGACCGCCGTGCGCTTGCGCACGAAGCGAGTCCATTGGCGACTGCCCCCATCGAGCATAAGGTGCGAGATGAACAGGTGGAGCTTCCTGATTAAAAGATAAGGTGATCAAAGGGAAACGGAGAAAAAATGAAGAAATTTAAGATTTTGCTGATCTGTGTGTCGGCAGCGGTTGTATTAGCCACAGGCTGTGCAAAAGAAACGGATAAGGTGACGGATAAGAGGCAGGAGCAGAATACGGGCACCACAGGAGACCTTATGGAAAACGCCAATACCGTACTGGATTATTCCGAAAGTGAAGCCGGAAATTACGATGCGCTTGACGCGGGCCTTGAAGAGTGATTTTGTTGTAATTCGGAATTGGTTAAGTGTTGAATTGTAGCGCGATTTTAAGCAGTTGCATCAGAGCGTGCTTAAAATATTCTTAATTTATTTACTTAAAAAAAGCATTATGATAAAATATGTTGTTGACTTGTTTATAAATTAGGGAAAGTATACTGCATTTAATGGGAACCGATGAGGACTATTTAGACCGGCTGCTAAGCGCGGTCACTGAAAATTACAGAGAAGAACAGGGGATAACGGAAGAACCTGAACCGGAGGTCGGTGATAAGTTTGTGTCGAATCCGGAAGCGGTTCTCACCTCAAAGCCGCTCATAGACAAGGAGCCGGTGCCGGAACCGGTTACGGTTGAGCGCGTTTATGAGCCGGAACAGACATTTGTACAGGAGTCTGTGTCTGAACCTGAAATGAATATGCAAGAGGCTGCTGCAGAGCAGACTCCTGTTTTTGATGAACAAATATCCGTGGACACGGAAACCGGAATGCCGCCGATGGAAGAAGTGCCGGTTGATCCGGGTATGGGAATGCCGTCGATGGAAGAGATGCCGGTTGATATGGGTATGGAAATGCCGTCGATGGAAGAGATGCCTGTTGATCCGGGTATGGGAATGCCGTCGATGGGAGAGATACCTGTTGATCCGGGTATGGAAATGCCGTCGATGGAAGAGATGCCGGTTGATATGGGCATGGAAATGCCACAGATGGAAGAGATGCCGGTTGATCCGGGTATGGAAATGCCGCCGTTGGAAGAAGTGCCGGTTGATATGGGTATGGGAATGCCGCCGATGGGAGAGATGCCTGTAGATATGGGTATGGAAATGCCGTCGATGGAAGAGATGCCGGTTGATATGAGTATGGGAATGCCGCAGATGGACGGTTTTATGGATGACGGGCCGGCGGGAATGGATATACTTAATGAGATACAGGGATTATCGGAAGAGGAATTGAATGCCGAGCCGGAACCGATGTCTGAGCCTGCATTTGAGCCGGAGCCTGCAGCGGAGGAACCCGCATCGGCGCCGGAGTTAAGTGACGATCCGAATCATATAATGACACCGGAGGAAATAGCGGCGCTCGTGGGCGGAGCAGCGGCAGAAGAGCCTGCGCCGGAACCTGAGCCGGAACCGATAGCCGAACCGGAGCCTGCATTTGAGCCGGAGCCTGTATCGGAGGAACCCGCATCGGCACCGGAATTGAGCGACGATCCGAATCATATAATGACACCGGAGGAAATAGCGGCACTTGTGGGCGGAGCAGCAGCAGAAGAGCCTGCATCCGAACCGGAACCGGAGCCGATAGCCGAGCCGGAGCCTGTATCGGAGGAACCCACACAGGCGCCGGAATTGAGCGACGATCCGAATCATATAATGACACCGGAGGAAATAGCGGCACTCGTGGGCGGAGCAGCGGCGGAAGAGCCTGCGCCGGAACCGGAACCCGAGCCGGAGCCTGCGGAGGAAGATGCAAACCGTATGATGTCTCCCGAGGAGATAGACGCCATGTTTGCATCTGCCGAAAGCGTGGCCAGCGGAGAAGCGGAAGAACCTGCCGCCGACGGCGGGGCAAAAACCGCCAAGTTCACATTAAACGAAGTGGACGGGGATGTCATACCCCTCGACTTCGGTATTGACGGGGAGGAGACTAAAGAGGAGCCGGGTACTGCAGACATCCTTGGCGAGCTTGGACTTGCAGGTGCGGATTCCACGGACATGGATGTGACGGAGATCATAGATGACATGCCCGGAGATTCCGAGCTTTCGGAAATAAACGATCTCCTTAAGAAAAATGATAACAGCGAAATGGTAGAGGAAGATCTTCTGGCAATGCTGCAGGGATCGGAGGAAGGTGAAGGCGAAGATGAAAATCAGGAGAACGGGGCTGGAGAAGAGCCTGACGAAGATGATAAAAAATCTAAAAAGAAAAAGCGCGAAAGGAAGAAAAAGGACAAGAAAGCTGACAAGGAGCCTGAACTTGATGAAGAGGGAAATCCGATCCGGAAGAAAGGGCTTATCGCGCGTATTGCGGAGTTTCTCTTTGCGGGAGATGACGAGGATGATGAGGAAGGCTCGCAGATTACACAGCCGGCGATCGCGGAGGATGGGACGCTTGTTGCAAATCCCAGCGAGCAGACTCTTGAAAATAATGAAGTTCTGAAAGAGGCTTCTGCCGACGCAGACGACAAGAAAAAGAAGAAAAAGAAAAAAGAAAAGAAACCGAAACCCAAGAAGGAAAAGAAGCCGAAGCCGCCAAAGCCCAAGAAGGAAAAGAAGCCTAAGGACCCGGGACCGCCGGAAAAGAGGCTGCCGAAAAAGAAGGTGATCGCTGTCGCCGTATTCTTTACATCCTTCCTTGCGGCAGTGACCTTCTGCACCTTTGCATTTGCCAATATAGGCTATGAAAGTGCGGCAAAGACGAATTATCAGAAGGGTGATTATAAAGGGGCCTATGAGTCCTTAAACGGCCTTGATCATATCTCTGCGGAAAGTCAGGACATATACAACAGGGCATATGTGCTTATGCGTCTGCAGAGAAGGCTTGATGCATATAATGAATTTGAACAGCGCGGAGATGCTTTAGGTGCAATAGATTCGCTTATTCAGGGAGTGCAGATAAGGGACGGACTTACGGAGTATGCTGCCAGCCTTGAAGTCGGATCTCAATTTGAGGAAATCTATCAGGAGATCTTAAATACATTAAGCGGAATGTTCGGTGTAGACGAGGCAAGGGCGCGTGAGCTCTATGATATAAGCGACAAGGTTGAATATACGATGGCGCTTATGGATGTGACCGATCCTGGCTGGAGAGACGAGATACAGCCTACCGTTGAATTGACGGAGGGCGGAGCCGGCATAGAGTTTGCAGAAGACGGGCTTACCGTGGATAATGCGGCACACCGGCAGGATACCGGAGAGGGGGAGCAGGCAGGGGATGCTGAGCAGACAGATGTTGAGATCCCCGATATGTCCGAGGACGCGTGGCTTCCTGAAGAGGATACCGGATTTCCGTCGGGCGACGGCACGGATACGGGAGGTAATAATCAGAACGGAAATACCGAGGGTATAACCCTGACTCCCGACAGTGATACAGTGATAATACCCGAGGGAGCCCAGCTTCAGGTGACTCCGAACAACAATAATCCATCGGGCGGCAATAATAATGGCAATAATAACGGGCAGACGCTGTATCAGTTCAATGTGACAAAGGATGCCAACGGCAACTATGTGCAGCAATGATATGCTGCAGGGTGCGATGATCAGATGGTAGCGATAATAGATTATGATGCGGGAAATATAAACAGCGTGGAAAAGGCAGTCCGTTATTTAAATGGGGAGTGCCGTATAACACGTGACAAAGCGGAGATCCTTTCGGCGGATGCGGTCATTCTTCCGGGAGTGGGGGCTTTTGGTGAGGCAATGGAAAGGTTGAATGAGTATGATCTGACCGGCACCGTAAAGGAAGTCATATCCAAAGGTACACCGTTTCTTGGAATATGTCTCGGACTCCAGCTTTTATTTGAAAAAAGCGAAGAAAGTCCGGGGGTAAGCGGGCTCGGAGTGATAAAAGGAAGCGTTAAGAGACTTCCCCGGGATTTGGGATTAAAGGTTCCCGATATAGGATGGAATTCACTTCGGATATATAACAGGAACGGTCTTTTTAAGGATCTTGAAGACGAGGTTTTTGTATATTTTGTTCATTCCTATTATGCGGATGCGGAGGATAAATCCGTAGTTACCGCCGGGATAGATTACGGAGTAAGGGCGGATGTGGCTGTTGAGGCAGGCAATGTGTATGCCTGTCAGTTTCACCCCGAAAAATCCTCTAAGGCGGGACTTAAGATTTTGTCAAATTTCCTTAAGGTGGCTGAATGTATACCAAAAGAATAATCCCCTGTCTCGATGTAAATAACGGCAGGGTGGTAAAAGGAGTTAATTTTGTGAATCTGGTGGACGCCGGAGACCCGGTGGAGGTAGCCGGAGTGCATGACAGGGAAGGTGCGGACGAGCTGGTTTTCCTTGACATCACGGCTTCATCAGACGGAAGGCGCACGGTTATCGACATGGTAAGCCGTGTGGCAAGCTGTGTATTTATCCCATTCACGGTAGGCGGGGGCATACGCACGGTGGATGATTTTAAGGAGATACTCAGGGCAGGAGCGGACAAGGTTGCCGTTAACAGTGCAGCCATAGCAGACCCGGAGCTTATATCAAGGGCAGCCGACAAATTCGGAAGCCAGTGCGTGGTGCTTGCGATGGACGCGAAGAGAAGACCTGACGGAAACGGTTTTACGATCTATAAAAACGGCGGCAGGGTGGATATGAATATCGATGCCGTTGAATGGGCAAAAAAAGCGGTAGAGCTCGGGGCGGGCGAGATACTGCTTACAAGCATGGATGCGGACGGCACAAAGGCCGGATATGACATAGAGCTTACAAAGGCGGTATCGCAGGCGGTACCGGTGCCGGTTATCGCTTCGGGCGGAGCGGGAAATAAGGAGCATTTTTACGAGGCGCTGAGTGAAGGCGGAGCCGAAGCTGCTCTTGCCGCATCGCTCTTTCATTTTAAGGAGCTTTCCATAGGTGAGGTCAAGGAATATCTTTTACAAAAAGGAGTGCCTGTAAGATGCCTGAAATAGCCGGAGACTGGCTTAAAGCCGTAGGAGCGGAATTTAAGAAGCCGTATTATAAGCAGCTTTATGAATTTGTCAAGGCGGAGTACGGCAGATACGTCGTTTATCCCCCTTCGGGCGATATCTTTAACGCGCTGCATCTTACACCGCTTAAAAGCGTTAAGGTCGTGATTTTGGGGCAGGACCCGTATCATGAGCCGGGGCAGGCTCACGGACTGTCTTTTTCCGTTCCAAAAGGGGCGGTGATACCCCCTTCTTTAAGGAACATATATAAGGAGCTTCACGATGATCTCGGCTGCTACATACCGGATAACGGATACTTGAAAAAATGGGCGGATGAGGGGGTGCTGCTGCTTAACAGCGTGCTTACGGTACGCAGCGGGGCGGCTGCTTCACATCAGAACAAGGGCTGGGAAACATTTACGGATGCCATAATAAAGGCTGTAAACGATGAGGACAGACCTGTGGTCTATATGCTCTGGGGAAGGTATGCAAAGAATAAGGCAGCCTTTCTTAACAATAAAAAGCAGCTTATTTTACAGGCTGCCCATCCGAGCCCGCTTTCGGCAAATAACGGCTTTTTCGGATGCAGACATTTTTCCGCCTGCAACGAATTCTTAAAGGAAAACGGGATCGAACCGATAGACTGGCAGATAGAAAACATAAGGATATAGAGAGTATAAGGAGGAGTATTATGAAAAAAAGGGCATTTATCGGCAAAGAGCGGGCAGAGGAGCTTGCAAAAAAGTATCCGACCCCGTTTCACCTCTATGACGAGAAGGGTATCAGGGATAACGCAAAAAAAGTGGTGGAGGCTTTTTCCTGGAATGAAGGGTACAGGGAATTTTTTGCGGTAAAAGCCACACCGAATCCGTTTATCTTAAAGCTTTTTAAGGATTACGGCTGCGGCTGTGACTGCTCATCTTTAGCAGAGCTTAAGCTGGCGGAGGCCGCCGGCTATTCGGGCGAGGAGATAATGTTTTCATCAAACGAGACACCGGCCGAAGAATATGCATATGCATCAAAGCTCGGGGCGGTCATAAACTTTGACGACATAACCCATATAGAATATTTTGAAAAGAATGTGGGAGCCCTGCCGAAGACGATATCCTGCCGTTTTAATCCCGGAGGATATTTCAGTATAGCAAATTCGATAATGGATAATCCGGGCGAGTCCAAGTACGGGATGACAAAGGAGCAGATATTTGAAGCCTTTGGCATATTAAAGGAAAAGGGAGTTGAAAAATTCGGAATACATGCTTTTCTTGCAAGCAACACGGTTACGGATGAGTACTATCCGGAGCTTGCAGGGCAGTTGTTTAAGCTGGCAGTGGAATTAAAGGAAAAGACGGGTGCACATATCGCATTCATAAATCTGTCCGGCGGTGTGGGTATACCGTATAAGCCGGATCAGAAGGAAAATGATATTATAAAGATCGGGGAAGGGGTAAAGAAAAGATTTGAAGAGATCCTCGTACCGGCAGGGATGGGGAACGTAAGGATATATACCGAAATGGGGCGCTTTATGATGGGACCCTACGGGGCACTGCTTACGAGGGCCATCCACAAAAAGCACATATACAGGGAATATATCGGAGTGGATGCATGCGCGTCAAATCTTATGAGACCGGCCATGTACGGCGCATATCATCACATAACCGTGCTCGGAAAGGAAGATGCGCCGTGTGACAGCGTTTACGACGTTGTCGGGTCACTTTGCGAAAATAATGACAAGTTTGCCATAGAGCGTAATCTGCCGCAGATCGATACGGGAGACCTGCTTTATATACATGATACGGGCGCCCACGGACACGCCATGGGATATAATTATAACGGCAGACTTCGTTCGGCAGAGGTACTTTTAAGGGAGGACGGGTCGGATATGCTTATAAGAAGAGCCGAAACCCTTAAGGATTATTTTGCAACTCTTGACTGCTTTGATGAATTTAAAGGATTGTTTGAAGATTAACGGAGGTTGCTTATGAATTATGTAAACCTTAAAGACGAGATATCATCCGTATCATATCCGGGAAGAGGGATCGTGATCGGAAGGAGCGGTGACGGAAGGTGCGCCGTAACTGCCTATTTTATTATGGGTCGTTCGGAAAATTCGAGGAACAGGGTGTTTATAGCAGACGGTGACGGGATAAGGACAAAGGCCTTTGATGAAAGTAAGCTTACCGACCCCTCTCTTATAATCTATGCCCCGGTAAGGGTGCTTGACGGATATACAATAGTCACGAACGGCGATCAGACCGACACCGTCTATGACGGATTAAAGGCTGGTAAGACCTTTGAAGAGTCCTTAAGAAGCAGGAAATTTGAGCCCGATGCTCCAAATTACACTCCGAGGATATCGGGACTGTTAAATATTAAAGACGGCCGGTATGATTACAGCCTTTCGATATTAAAAAGTGATAACGGCAACCCCGATGAATGCTTAAGATATACCTTTAATTATGATGCTCCGGCTGCCGGAAAGGGTCATTATATCCATACCTATATGAAGGACGGAAATCCTCTGCCAAGCTATGAGGGAGAGCCGACACCGGTGCTCATCGAAGGCAGCATCGATGAGTTTACGGATACGGTCTGGAACGCACTTAATGAAGAAAACAAGGTATCTTTATTTACGAGATTTACAGATATTGAAACAGGCAGTTTTGAAAGCAGGATGATCAATAAAAACAAATAGGAGGTACGCATGAACGAGCTTTCGCTGAAATACGGCTGTAACCCGAATCAGAAACCGTCAAGGGTCTATATGGCAGACGGTTCGGAGCTTCCGATCGAGGTCTTAAACGGCAGACCGGGCTATATCAATCTTCTGGACGCCTTCAACGGATGGCAGCTTGTGAAGGAATTAAAGGTGGCAACCGGACTTCCGGCGGCTGCATCCTTTAAGCATGTGTCGCCTGCGGGGGCAGCAGTGGGGCTTCCCTTAAGCGACATTGAAAAAAAGATCTACTGGGTGGAAAAATTTGGAGAGCTTACACCGCTTGCATGCGCATACGCGAGAGCAAGGGGAGCGGACAGGATGTCGTCTTTCGGTGATTTTATATCTCTTTCGGATGTCTGTGATAAAAAGACCGCAGAGCTCATTAAAGGAGAGGTTTCTGACGGGATAATAGCTCCGGGCTATGAAGAAGAGGCACTTGAGATACTTTGTAAAAAGAAGAAGGGTGCCTATGCGGTAATAAAGATAGACGAAAAATACAAGCCGGATGCAACAGAGACAAAACAGGTTTTCGGAGTGACATTTGAACAGGGCAGGAACGATCTTAAGATCGATGATGGGCTGTTTAAGAATATAGTGACCGAAAATAAGAACCTGCCGGAGAGTGCTTTAACCGATCTTATGATATCGATGATCACGCTCAAGTATACGCAGTCCAATTCGGTATGCTATGTAAAAAACGGACAGGCGATAGGAGTGGGAGCGGGGCAGCAGTCGAGGATTCATTGTACGAGGCTTGCCGGCAGCAAGGCGGACAACTGGTTTTTGCGCCAGTCGCCGCAGGTGCTTGAGCTTCCCTTTAAGGAGGGTATAGGAAAGCCCGACAGGGATAATGCCATAGACCTTTATATGGGTGAGGATTATATGGATGTGCTTGAGGACGGTAAGTGGCAGAATATCTTTACCAAACGTCCCGATGTGTTTACCGCGGAAGAAAAGAGGGCTTGGCTTGATAAAAACACGGACGTTGCGCTGGGATCGGATGCCTTCTTCCCGTTTGGCGACAATATCGAACGGGCTTTTAAGAGCGGTGTTAAATATGTGGCACAGCCCGGAGGGTCCGTCAGGGATGATAATGTCATACAGGCATGCGACAGGCATGACATGGTGATGTGCTTTACGGGCATAAGGCTGTTTCACCATTAAATAACTCGGGAGAAGGTCGGATAAAAAAAGGAGCAGAAAATATGATATACACCGTTACATTTAATCCGGCACTGGATTATATAGTCCATCCGGAAGGGGAGATCGTTGAGGGGAAAGTAAACAGAAGCGTCAAGGAAGAGTTTTATTATGGCGGAAAGGGTATAAATGTATCCCTTGTCTTAAACAGTCTGGGTATTGATTCGATCGCGCTCGGCTTTATTGCCGGCTTTACCGGCTTTGCGATAGAGCACGGCATCAGGAGAAAGGGCATACAGACAGACTTTATAATGCTTGAAGGGGGTATATCGAGGATCAACGTAAAGATCAGAAAAGAGAAGGAAACCGCCATAAATGCAGCAGGTCCCAGACCCGGTAACGATGATGTAAAAGCATTCATGAAGAAGCTGGAGGTACTTGAAGAGGGGGACTATCTTGTGCTTGCCGGAAGCGTGCCCTCAAACATGCACGAGGACATCTATGAAAGGATAATGCGCCGCGTTGCCGACAGGAATATCAATACTGTGGTGGATGCAGAGGGAGATCTTCTGCTTAAGACCCTGCCGCTCAAGCCGTTTCTGATAAAGCCCAACAAACAGGAGCTGGGCAGGCTTTTTGATACGGAGATCAAAGATGATGACGAGATAATAGAGTATGCAAAAAAGCTTCAGAAGGACGGTGCGAAGAATGTCCTTGTATCAAAGGGGGCTGAGGGTGCGATCCTTATCCCGGAGGAAGGCAAGGTAAGAACGATCGGAGTACCCGAGGGCAGGGTGATAAATACCGTCGGCGCGGGGGATTCGATGGTGGCTGGCTTTATTGCCGGATATATGAAAAACGAAAATATGGCAAAGGCTTTGAACCTTGCCACGGCAGCGGCGTCTGCAACGGCGATCTCCGAGGGACTCGGAGAAAAGTCAACTATAATGATGCAGTTGGAGAAGATAAATAACGGATATTGGCAGCAATGAAAGAAAAAAGCAGAAAATTAAACGGAATAGGAATATTTGAGGATATCGGCATAGGACCGGCATTTGTGATCAGGGAGTATAAGCCGGATTACAAAAAGAAGAGCCTTCTGACACCGGATGAGGAAAAACGCAGGTTTCATAAGGCTATGGACGGTCTGTGCAAAGAACTTGAAAATATGATAGCCGATACAAGGAAAAATGTGGGCGAGGACGAGGCCGACATTATGGAGGCTCAGCTTATCCTTACCAGAGATTCGTCCATTTCCGAGCAGACTCTGTTAAGGATCGAAAAGGGCTATACATCTGAGGGAGCCATTGTGGAGGTATGCACGAAATGTATGGATTCCTTCAGAAAGTCCGGAGACAGGATGCTTATAGACAGAGCTGAGGATATAGGGGATATAATGTACAGACTGCTCCTGATCTTAGCCGACCGTCAGACGGAGTCGGTAGTGGAGATACCCGAGGGCTCTGTAGTGGTGTGTGAGGAGCTGAATTTCTACGTGGCACGGGCACTGTTTGCAAATAAGCCTGCCGGTATAGTGACCAGAAGGGGAGGAAGCTCGGGGCATGCGGCTTTAATAGTAAGAGGGCTTATGATCCCCGCCGTTTTTTCGGTAAACGGGATTACAAAGGTGATAAGCAACGGTCAGGAGGTGATCGTCAACGGTCAGGACGGACTCGTATATATAAACGCCGATGATGAGGACCGGGATGAGAACGTAAAAAAACAGGCTGCTATAAGGGAAAGGCGCGCTCTTTTAAGCAGATATAAGGATCTTCCGGGTCTTACAAGCGATGGGGTTCCTTTTGCTGTTTTGTGCAATATAGGTTCGGTCGAGGAAATAGGACCGGCTGTGTCAAACGGCTGTGAGGGAGTCGGACTTTTCAGGACGGAATTTATGTTCCAGCAGAAGGGAGTTGAGCCCTCCGAGGATGAACAGGCCGATGTATACAGAAGAGTTGCCATCAATATGAAGGAACTGGACACCGTAATAAGGACACTGGATGTGGGCGGGGATAAAATGCTTCCGTATCAGTTCAGCTCGTCAAGGAGCAAGGAGGGTCAGGAAAAAAATCCTTTTCTGGGCTTAAGGGGCATCAGAAATTCCCTTGTATACAGGGAAACCTTTATACGGCAGATAAAGGCCATACTGCGTGCTGCCGTGTACGGCAATGTTTCGATAAGCCTGCCTATGGTCACCAACTTAAGCGAGATAAGAGAGGCTAAAAAAATAATCAGTCTGGCAGCGGCACAGCTTGAAAGGGAGGGAGCCGAATTTGTGAAAAACGTTCCGGTGGGTGTGATGATCGAGACACCGGCGGCGGCTTTCATGGCTGAAGATTTTGCACGCGAGGCTGACTTCTTTTCGGTGGGGACAAATGATCTTACGCAGTATATAATGTGCGCCGAGCGCGGGAATCCGCAGGTTGAATATCTTTCATCGATATTTGAGCCTTCCGTGATCCGGGCGATCTACAGGATAATCGAAGCGGCAAAGAAGGCTCATATCAGAGTCGGTATGTGCGGTGAGGCATCAAAGGATAAAAGATATCTCGCGCTTCTTGCGGCATGGGGTGCAAACGGAGTATCGGTGGGGACATCACAGATAACGGCTGTAAGGGCAATGGTCGCAGAGCTTGGCTCAGAGGGAAAGAAGGAGCTTTTTGAACCCGTGCTTTCTATGGCGACAAGAGAAGAGATCATTGATTTTATGGACAGAAATGTCTGACAGCTTTATTTGCATTACGGGGTGCTTTGTGCTATATTTAGTGTGTAGTATAAGGTTTTAAAAGAGAAGCTAAGCCGGCGTGTCGGAATGGCAGACGAGACAGACTCAAAATCTGTTGTCCGTAAGGGCGTGCGGGTTCAAGTCCCGCCGCCGGCATTATGATAGTGAAAAAATATCAGATACCGTGAATTTATAAATGACAAAGGAGTCAAACGGTACGGCCGGGGATGTCATATGATCAAAGCGGATGAAACGCATATACAGGCGGCAGTAAGCGTGCTGGAGTGGTTCAGGCAGGCCGCTCATTACGACAATGAAGAGCTTACTGTTTATATGAATGAATTTGATGTATGGGAGCTTCTCTCAGACAGGGAAGAGATGAAGCGCCTGTCTCGTGCGGAGATTGAAGAGGTCATAGAAAAGATCGGATACAGGATAAATCTCCTAAACCGGACGGTGATGAAGAAAAATGCCAAGGTCGAACAGGAAGAGCTGATGAAGATGTACAGCAGTGACAGCTATAAGGCGGGAGAAGAGACGCTTATGGCACTTGCTGAACAGGAACAGGACGAACAGCGGACAAGACAGGTCATAAAGCTTCTTATGGAGGTAAACGATATACCGCTTCCGGAGGCATTCAGCAAATGGTACAACTCCCCGGTAAAGCTGAATAAAGAGCTTACCGCGGATGAATGTTTTGAAAAGCTTTAAGGAGGTAAATTATGGCGGATGGAGGAATTCAGATAAACACAAATACAGTCAATGTAACTGCTGATCTTGGTCCGGTCAAAAGAGCATCGGCCGGAGAAACACGCTTTAAGCAGGAAGCTGTCGAAGCCGAAAAAAAACAATCCGAAAAGGCTCTTGAAAACGTGATCTCGGTATCCGAAGACGGAGATACGGTACAGGCTACCGATGAGAGTATGGAAAGGCTTGAAGAGGATGCCTTCGGCAGGGTTGTTGTCGAAAGAGAAGGCGATGAAAACGCCAGAACGGTAAACGCCGAAGAAAACATCACAACCGCGCAGAGCGAAAGAAATACCTCCGTTGAAAAAAACGCGGAGGCAGAGGATGATACCACCGTTAATCCCACACAGGAAAGACTTGAGGAAGCAAACGATCCAAACAGGATCGACCCGACAAAGGAAAGGCTTGAGGAGGCAGCAAACCCGGACAGACCGGATCCTGCAAAAGAGCGTATAGAGGCTGAGATCAAGAGACAGGAGAGGGCCGAGGAAAGGGAAAATTTCAATCTTGAAAAAGAGGAGCAGGAGACAAACGAAGCGCAGATCACATCATTTAAGGGATATACTGACCAGCAGCTTGAGCAGCTTTATATAAAGGGCGAGATATCCAGGAACGATTACGAACAGGAGATGGACTCCAGGCAGGAAAGAGCAGAGGCAGTACAGGAGGGAAACAGGGAATTCAACAGGGAAATGGCTGAGGATATCTCTGAGCAGGAGAGTGTGCAAAGACAGGGACAGGAGCTTGAAACAGTGTATTCGCCCGACTCATCGGATACATTAAGCGCCCGTACAAGGGATGATATCTTAACAGGTCTGCAGAATTTTTCGCTGAATAACTGATAATGAGCGACGTATTTGGACGGCTGCTTTCGGTAATAGATATAAATCTTCTGACCAGCGGCTTTAGAAGAAAATACATGGGACAGCTTGAGGTCTACAAGGAATTCTTTTTGAGGAATGTGGAGCTGTATAAGCACAGGAAGTCTCTGAGCTTTATGGAAAAGATCGCTCCGGGCTCAAAAAAGGAGCGTGATGATACCGATAAAAGGGTAATATCACAGTTAGAAGACTATGTTGATCTGCTGACCGATATATATGAAAAATGTGCATATTTTATCCCGGACGAGGACAATGCCGATATTTCCGCAGATACGGAGTATCTGAGAACCCAGCTTGATGAAATGAAGGGAAATACGGATGATGATGAGGTCCTTGAATGGCTGCTTGACGGAGAGGCTGCAAATAACAGCCTCTTAAAGGGGTGTTTTGAAGGAGAAAAGGCGGTGATCGATTCGCTTACCAATCTCCATCATTTTATTGTGGGAATAAAAAATGCGGACTTCAGGGATCTTAAGGACTGGCAGAAATCAAAGCTTATCCAGGACAGGTGTGCTGAAAAGGTCTTAGAGCAGAAATTTGAGGGCGTGGATTGCATCGACTGTCTGAATAAAGCTTTAAACAGCATAGGCGAAGATACATGGCAGAAGATGGATAAGATATCCCAGAAGCTCATAGTAAGCGCGGAGATACTTCTTGAAAGGATACCCTCAAATTCGGATTTTGACTATGCGGCAGTCTGCCTGACTGCGACAAAGGCGCTTGAGATCGAGCTCGGAAAGAGATATTTTTCGGATTATATTAAATATTCCATAGACCAGAACATAAAAAACCTGACCAGCGGTCTCATAAAAGACGGTGTATGCACGAGGACGGAGGCCGAGTTTTCGTTTGAATATCTGGAGGGGATTACGGGCTTTGCGGTAAATGAAGAGGGTGAGCTGGAGGTTATCCCCAAGTTCAGCGGCGATAATATGGTATTTCTGGATTATGCCTTTAAGGAGCTTACAAAGACCTCCTCAAAGCAGCACAGCAGGACGATGATAATGAATCAGGTGTTTGCCTCTAATGTGATCAAGACAAATTTCAGAGATGCGGCAGCCCTGGGAGACAGGCTTTCCTACAGTGAAGCCAAGGATTGCATGGATTATCTGATAGATGATCAGAGAGCATTCGGTGTCATTCTTGAACAGTTCAGATAAAAAACTGCCGGCAGTCATTACCGGCAGTTTTCTTTGCTTAAATTCAAACGGATCACGAATTTAAGAATCTCATTTTGTTTCCCGTGGAATCAGGCTTTTTCGGAAGAGGCTTTGCGATATCCGGCTTTTTTATGGAATCCGTAAGCCCTTTGGCAACCTCGTTCTTGCACTTATCGCAGAAACGACCTGAAAGAATCTTTGTACCGCAGTTTTCACATACAAGATCAGAACCCTCTATTGAGCCGAAGGTAAGTCTTTCCTCCCTGAGCCACTGCCTGATCTGCTGAACCTCGATCTCGCACTCTTCGGCAACCGTGGCTACGGTGGTATCCGGATGAGTCCTTATGTACTCCTTGGCCCTCTGAAAATCCTCCTCCTGCTTTTCCTTGCAGGCGGGGCAAATAGGTATTCCTCCTATATAATTAAAAACCTTTCCGCATTTTCTGCAGTTCCTAACATCCATATCAGACCTCCTTAAATGTTTTAGATTTCCCTGCTTCATAGGATAACATAGAAAATAAAAAAACGGAATAGCAAAAGAGGAAAAAAATTGTTATTATAGCTTGGATGCATAAACGGAACGGGGAAAACGATAATGGAAAAAAGAATCCTTAATTATCTGAAATTTCTTGAAAAACTGGAAATTGACACTCTTGATTATAAAGACCTTCAAATGCTAAAGGAGGAGGTGCCGTATCAGATCGCTCTTTTTCAGCATGAGAGGCTTATACACCTTATAGTAACGGTGACTTTTGCAATCCTCACCGTTGCCGGACTTTTAGGGGCCTGCTTTTCGGGGGAGCTGCTCCTTACGGTGCTTACGATGCTCTTTTTGATCCTTCTGATACCTTATATCAGACACTACTTTATACTCGAAAACAGCGTGCAGAAGATGTATACATATTATGATAAGATAAATGCTGCCATTTACGGGAGGAAAAATACGGTTTTTATGAATGAAAGAGTTTAGGACCTGTTCATAAAGGAGGAAATAATGGATAACGAGATAAAGTTAGATGAAAATGAACTTAAATACGAGGATGCGGATATCGATGAAAGGATAATCCGCGCTGTAAAGGAGATGGGGTTTGAGGTGATGACTCCGATACAGGCAAAGGCGATACCTGAGATGATACGCGGCAGGGATATCATAGGGCAGGCGCAGACCGGTACCGGAAAGACCGCCTCATTCGGGATCCCCATAATCCAGAATACGGACCCTGATGACGGCTCCGTTCAGGCGCTGGTCCTTTCGCCCACAAGGGAGCTTGCGATACAGGCTGCCGAGGAAATAAGGAAATTTGCAAAATATGTGCCGGGTATAAGGGTGCTGCCGGTGTACGGCGGACAGGATATATCAAACAGATACGCTCATTAAAGGGGAATGTACAGATCGTGGTCGGGACTCCGGGAAGAGTCATGGATCATATGAGAAGACATACCATAAGGCTTGACAACATAAAAACGGTCGTACTCGATGAGGCTGATGAGATGCTTGATATGGGCTTCAGGGAGGATATGGAGACGATCCTGGCCGAGACCCCGTCTGACAGGCAGACAGCGCTTTTTTCGGCTACCATGCCAAAACCGATCCTTGAGATCACGGATAAGTTTCAAAAGGAGGATGCGGTATTCTTAAAGATGCCGGCAAAGGAGCTTACGATCCCGCTGGTGCGTCAGTATTACTATGAGGTCAGCCGGAAGAATAAGGAGGAGGCGGTATCAAGGCTCCTTGACTATTATAATCCCAAGAGGTCGTTAATATTCTGCAACACAAAAAAGATGGCAGATGATCTGGCACAGGCCCTTACGGGACGCGGATATTTTGCCGAGGCACTTCACGGGGATCTGTCGCAGGTACAGCGTGACAGGGTTATGCAGGGCTTTAAGAACGGACAGACTGAGATCCTTATCGCGACGGATGTGGCGGCAAGAGGGCTTGATATCGATGATGTTGAGGCTGTCTTTAATTATGATGTTCCGCAGGATATCGAGTATTATGTGCACAGGATAGGCCGTACAGGAAGAGCCGGAAGAAAGGGAAGGGCATTTACGCTCGTAGTCGGCAGGGAAGTATTAAAGATAAGGGATATCGAAAGATACTGCAAGACAAGGATCGAGGCCAGAGCCATACCGACCTCGGCAGATGTGAAAAATTCAAAATCGGAAAAGATACTCGATGATATGATAAAGCTCATCTTAAACGAGGATCTGTCAGAAGTCGTCGCCATGGTTGAAAGAAAGCTTAACGATGAGGATTTTACGGCAATAGAGCTTTCGGCTGCCTTTTTAAGAAATGCCATGGGTGAGAACAAATACGAGGTCACTGACGAGGAAATGCTAATCGAGCCCTGGGAAAAGTCGGTGAAACGGAAAAAGAACGGCGATAAGGGTAAAAAGAAGGGCTACGGGAAAGAATTCAGGAAAGAATTCAGGAAGGAATTCAAAAAGAGCTTTAAAAAAGAGTTTAAGAAGGACATTAAAGAAAAAAGACATAAAAGTGAAAAGCACAGGGAAGAAAAGAGGAATGACGGGAAAATCCGTTCAAAAGATATCAGGCCGGACGGAAGCGTAAGGAAAAAAAAGATGTTCCGTTGACATCAAAGCGACATTGACATATACTGTTAGGGCACAAGATATTGTAGTCGGTATAAAAACACATACAGTATTTTGAAAAAAGCCTTTAAGTACAGGGCTTGGATCGTGGAGGGTATTATGGAGAGTCAGAGCGAAAAGGATATGCCGGAAGTAAATTATTCGGAAATTTATAAGCCGGAAGGAAATGTCAGGGTCATAAAAAAGGACGGCACGCTTGAGGAATTTAACGTGCAGAAGGTCCTTGATGCCGTGGGAAAGAGCGCATACAGGGCTTTGACGCAGTTTTCCGAAAAGGAGAGGGAGTATATCTGCAGCAAGGTTGTGGAGAGGATAAACGAGACCGGAAATGACAAGATACCTATCTCGATGATGCATAATATCGTGGAAAGCGTGCTTGAGGAGGTAAAGCCGATCGTGGCAAAAAGCTACAGGGATTACCGTAATTACAAGCAGGATTTCGTAAGGATGATGGACGAGGTGTACAGGAGAAGCCAGTCCATTATGTATGTGGGAGATAAGGAAAATTCCAATACCGATTCGGCGCTTGTCTCCACAAAGAGATCACTGATATTTAATCAGTTTAATAAGGAGCTCTATCAGAAATTCTTTATGACGACGGAAGAGCTTCAGGCCTGTCGTGACGGCTATATTTATATCCATGATATGTCCGCTAGGCGTGATACCATGAACTGCTGTTTATTTGATGTGGAGCATGTCTTAAAGGGCGGCTTTGAGATGGGCAATATCTGGTATAACGAGCCCAAGACTCTTGACGTGGCCTTTGATGTGATAGGTGATATCGTGCTTTCGGCGGCAAGTCAGCAGTACGGCGGATTTACGGTGCCCTCCGTGGAGCTCATCCTTGAGCCCTACGCGGAAAAATCCTACGAAAAATACAGGAAAAAATATATAGGGCTTGGAATAGATGAAAAAAAGGCGGAGGAAGTTGCCGTAAGTGATGTGCAAAGAGATTTTGAACAGGGCTTCCAGGGCTGGGAATATAAATTTAATACCGTAGCCTCAAGCCGCGGGGATTACCCGTTCATCACCGTGACTGCCGGAACCGGTACCGGAAGATTTGCGAAGATGGCGACTATTACGCTGTTAAACGTGAGAAAGGGCGGGGAAGGAAAGAAGGAATGTAAAAAGCCTGTCCTTTTCCCCAAGATCGTATTTTTATATGACGAGAACCTGCACGGACCCGGCGGTGAGCTGGAGGATGTATTTGAGGCGGGGATACAGTGCTCGGCAAAGACTATGTATCCCGACTGGCTTTCACTTACCGGAGAGGGCTATATCGCCAGCATGTATAAAAAGTACGGCAAGATCATAAGCCCGATGGGGTGCCGGGCGTTCCTTTCGCCGTGGTATGAAAGGGGAGGGATGCATCCCGCAGATGATAAGGATGAGCCGGTATTTGTGGGAAGATTCAATGTCGGAGCCGTATCGCTGCATCTTCCGATGATACTTGCAAAATCAAGGCAGGAGAGCAGGGACTTTTACGAAGTGCTTGATTATTATCTGAACCTGATACGGCAGCTCCATATAAGGACCTATGCGTATCTTGGAGAAATGAGGGCCTCAACGAACCCGCTTGCCTATTGTGAGGGTGGTTTTTACGGCGGACATTTAAAGCTCAACGAAAAGATAAAGCCGCTGCTCAAATCGGCTACGGCCTCCTTCGGCATCACGGCGTTAAATGAGCTGCAGGAGCTTTATAACGGCAAGTCGTTAGCCGAGGACGGTCAGTTTGCCCTCGAGGTTCTGGAGTATATAAATAAAAAGATAAACGAGTTCAAGGAGGAGGACGGGAACCTTTATGCCATATACGGTACACCGGCAGAGAACCTCTGCGGGCTGCAGGTAAAGCAGTTCAGGAGAAAATACGGTATCGTGGAAAATGTTTCGGACAGGGAATATGTGTCAAATTCGTTCCACTGCCATGTGACCGAGGAGATAACCCCGATAGAGAAGCAGGATAAGGAATACCGCTTCTGGGAGCTTTCAAACGGCGGAAAGATACAGTATGTAAGATATCCGATAGATTACAATACCGGAGCGGTAAGGACTCTGGTACACCGTGCGATGGATATGGGGCTTTACGAGGGCATCAATCTTTCGCTGGCTTATTGCGATGACTGCGGACATCAGGAGCTTTCGATGGATGTGTGCCCCGTATGCGGATCGAAAAATCTTACCAAGATAGACAGGATGAACGGGTATCTGTCTTATTCGAGGGTTCACGGGGATACGAGACTTAACGAAGCGAAAATGGCTGAAATAAAAGACAGGGTCAGCATGTAGATATGAGATACCACGATATTACACATGACGATATGAAAAACGGAGACGGGCTCAGGGTGGTGCTCTGGGTCGCGGGCTGCTCGCATAATTGCAGGGGGTGTCACAACCCCGTGACATGGGATCCGAACGGAGGGCTTAAGTTTGATAAGGCTGCCGAAGAAGAGGTATTTGAGCAGCTTTCAAAAAAATATATCTCCGGGATCACATTCTCCGGAGGCGATCCTTTTCATGCCGCAAACATACCGGATGTCAGGGAGCTTGCCAAAAAAATAAAGACGGAATATCCGGAAAAGACCGTATGGGTCTACACGGGCTCTCTGTGGGAGGACATAAAAAACGATCCCCTGATGAAATATACGGATGTTCTGGTGGACGGCGAGTTTAAGGAGGAATTAAAGGACAACACCTTAAGATGGAAGGGAAGTAAAAACCAGCGGGTGATAGATGTTAAAGAGAGTCTGCAGGCAGGAGATATAAAGCTGCACTGTCCGGAATATTAAGATCCGGCCGGCCGGTGCCTACGCCGATTGACTCCTAGCTTGGCTAGGTGGGTTGCCGCCGCTTTATGCGCTGTCTTCCTCTCTCGCGTAAGCGTCCGGGCAAGCCCGGATGGAGGCCTGACATTGATAAAGCCAAGCATAAGCGTCCCTTTTAAAGTATCTGTAGGTTCAATTATAGCGAAGGCTGCCGTACCGTCCAGATACATATATTATAGTGCATCACGGTACAATATGCACCAAAAAAATACATAAAATGATTATTTTGAGGGATGCATCAACGGTAATTTATACAAAAAAGCGTACTTGAATTGGAATATGAGTCTGTGTTATAATTTTGGTTTGTTTGGGAACCAATGAAACCATATAAAATATAAGGAGAAATTCAAATGAAGCATGTAAAGACATTAAACACAAGAGATTACAGCAAAAGTACGGTAAAGGGCGGCTGCGGAGAGTGCCAGACCTCATGCCAGTCGGCATGCAAGACTTCATGCACGGTAGGAAACCAGTCCTGCGAAAATAAAGACAGATAATACAATAAATGGTACATCAGTATAAAAATAACGGCTATAACATCGTTCTGGACGTAAACTCCGGACAGGTTCACATCGTGGATGATATAGTCTATGATCTGATACCGCTTATAGAAGAAAAGCGGGATGCAAAAAGCGATTATCTCTTTGAAAAAACAGGCGGAAGATATCCGCTTGAAGAGATAGAGGAGGCATCGGGCGAGATAAGGGAGCTTAAAAAAAACGGCGGTCTTTTTACAGAGGACACATTTGAACCCTACATAAATAAATTTACGGAGTTCAAAAAGGAAGGCGGGATAGTAAAGGCCCTGTGTCTGCATATCGCCCATGACTGCAATCTGCGGTGCCGTTACTGCTTTGCCTCAAAGGGTGAATATCACGGACAGAAGGCTCTTATGAGCTATGAGGTTGGAAAGCAGGCGCTTGATTTTCTTATCGGACACTCCGGCAACAGAGTGAATCTTGAGGTGGATTTTTTCGGCGGGGAACCGACGATGAATTTTGATGTCGTAAAAAAGCTTGTCGCTTACGGCAGGAGCAGGGAAGAGGAGGCAAACAAGAAATTCCGCTTCACCCTCACCACCAACGGGATACTCTTAAATGACGAGATACTTGAATTTGCCAATAAGGAGATGGGTAATCTCGTGCTTTCGATAGACGGGCGAAGGGATGTAAACGACAGGATGCGTCCGACCGCTTCGGGAAGCGGCTCATACGATATCATAATGCCGAAGTTTAAGAAGGCTGCGGATTCAAGAAATCAGACAAATTACTATGTGCGCGGGACCTACACCCATTACAATACTGATTTCTCGGAGGATGTACTGCATCTGCATGACTGCGGATTCGAGCAGATATCCGTGGAGCCGGCGGTAAGCGACCCGAAGGAGGATTATGCCTTGAGGGAAGAGGATGTGCCGGTGCTTTTGGAGCAGTACGACCTTTTGGCAAAGGAGATCATAAAAAGAAGAAAGGAAGGAAGGTTCATAAATTTCTTTCATTTTATGATCGATCTTGAGGGCGGACCCTGTGTTGCAAAGCGTCTTTCGGGATGCGGTGCGGGCGGCGAATATATGGCGGTCACCCCGTGGGGTGATCTTTATCCGTGTCACCAGTTCGTGGGAAATGAGGAGTTTAAGCTCGGCAATGTGTACGACGGGGTGGTAAATAAGGAGCTTTCGGGGAAGTTCACCTCCTGCAATGTGTATACAAAGGCAAAATGCGCGGACTGTTTTGCAAAATTCTACTGTTCCGGAGGCTGTATGGCAAATTCCTATAACAGCACCGGGGACATAAACGGAAATTACGAGCTCGGGTGTATCCTGCAGAGAAAAAGAGTTGAATGCGCTATAATGATAAAAGCAGCATTAAGCGAGTAAATATTTATAAAAAGAGGAGATCTTAACAATGAAAAAATCGACGGCGGCAATACTGTTAGTGATCATACTGGCAGTCATGGGAGCACTTGCGTATCCGACGTACCTTATCGTAAGGGATACACTGAATACCCCGGGAGAAGGCAATTCCATCAAGCTCGGACTTGACCTTGCCGGTGGTGTGAGCATCAAATACCAGGCGACGGGAGATAAGGAGCCGTCCTCTGAGGATATGGCTGATACCATATACAAGCTTCAGCAGAGGGTGGACCAGTACTCCACAGAGGCTTTGGTATATCAGGAAGGAAACGACAGGATCAATATCGAGATCCCCGGAGTAAGTGATGCAAATGAGATACTTGAGGAGCTCGGAAAGCCCGGGTCACTCTATTTCATAAAAGAGACCGGAAGCGACGGACAGCCCAACTATTCGTTTAACGGAATGGGCTACGATCTTGAAAGGACTATTGAAGAGCTCGAGGAAGACGGTTCGATAGTCTGCAGCGGTACCGACGTAATATCGGCGGAGGCCGGCTCGATAAATGAAAACGGACAGAGAGAATATGTTGTAAACCTTACGTTTAACGATCAGGGTACAAAGGCTTTTGCTGATGCCACCACAGAGGCTTTCAATAACGGTGAATCGATCGGTATCTACTATGATGATGCATTCGTATCGGTACCGAGAGTGAATGAGCCTATCACGGGCGGTCAGTGTCAGATATCGGGACAGAGCGATTATGATGAAGCCAAGATCCTTGCTTCAACAATCCGTATCGGCGGACTTAAGGTTGAGCTTGAAGAGCTTTCTTCATCGGTAGTAGGGGCACAGCTCGGATCAAAAGCGATCCAGACCTCCTTTGTTGCCGCAGGCATAGGTATCCTTGCTATCTTCGTATTCATGATAGCGGTATACTGGATACAGGGTGTGGCTGCTTCGCTTGCGCTTATCGTTTATACCGAGATCATCGTCTGCCTCTTAAACGGATTTTCGATCACACTTACCCTGCCCGGTATAGCGGGTATAATCCTTTCGATAGGTATGGCGGTTGATGCGAATGTTATCATCTTTGCGCGTATAAGGGAGGAGATCGCGGAAGGAAAAACGGTTGACGCCTCAATGAAGCAGGGCTATTCCAAGGCTCTTTCGGCGATCATTGACGGAAATATTACGACCCTTATCGCAGCGGCAATACTCGGAATAAGAGGTACGGGTACAGTAAAGGGCTTTGCGGTTACACTTGCTTTAGGTATCATAGTATCGCTCTTTACAGCACTTCTTATCACAAGACTCATAATGAATGTATTCTACGGAATAGGCGTAAAGAACGAGAAATTCTACGGCAGGGCAAAGGTGAGAAAGGCTGTCGACATTACCGGAAAAAGAGTCATCTTCTTTGTAATCTCTATCGTGCTCGTACTCTCCGGACCTGCGTTTATGATAAGGAATTCCTCCTCTATCGGACATATCTTAAACTTCTCTCAGGAGTTCCTTGGAGGTACCTCGTCTACGGTGGATCTTAAAAAGAACTATACCGTGGAGCAGCTTGAAAACGAAGTGGTTCCGGTAGTTGAAAAGATAACGGGAGACAGCAATGTAAATACCTCAAACGTGGCAGGAACCACACAGGTTGTCATCAAGACAAGGACGCTTTCGCTTTCCGAAAGAGAGGAATTTGAGACGGCAATGGAGGAGAACTTTGAGGTAGCTCCAGAGGATATCCAGATGGAGACCATATCCTCGACGATAAGCTCTGAGATGCAGAGGGATGCCATACTTGCGTCGATTATCGCGCTGTTATGCATGCTCGTATACATCTGGTTCAGATTCAAGGATGTCCGCTTTGGAGCGGCATCGGTCATAGCGCTGCTGCATGACGCACTGGTAGTGGTTGCCTGCTATGCGTTCACACAGATATCCGTCGGCGGAACATTTATCGCCTGCGTACTTACAATAATCGGTTACTCGATCAACGCAACGATCGTTATCTTTGACAGGATAAGAGAAAACTTAAGAGTAATGAGCAAGTCAAGTCTTGAAGAGGTTGTTAATACTTCGATAAGCCAGACGCTTTCAAGATCGGTATTTACCTCACTGACCACATTTATCACAGTATTTGTGCTGTATCTGCTCGGTGTATCGTCGATAAGGGATTTTGCGCTTCCTCTTATGGTGGGTGTCATCTGCGGTACCTATTCATCGGTATTCCTTGCAGGGAACCTCTGGTATATATTCAGGAAATTTATGGGTAAAAAGGCAGAGGAGCCTGTAAATGCTGAAAATAACAGCGCTGATAACGCCAATAAAAAGAACAGTAAGAAAAAGAAGAAATAACGGTACATAGTAAACGCAATTATTTATTGCGTTTACTAAAAAGCTGGAGCCGGCTTTTTTGCCGGCTCTATTCATTGTAACAGGTGACGGTGTCAGGTAAGGAAAGTTATGCAAAGATTCTGAGGAGGGGGGCAGGAATGGTCGAACTGAAGGAGCTTCTTGATGGATTTGAATATACGACGGAAGGAAAAGCAGTTGAGGATACCCGGATTTCGGAGGTGGTTTTCGATACACGGAAGCTGAAGGATAATTGTGTCTTTATCTGCATCCGGGGAGCGAATTTTGACGGTCATGATTTTGCCTGCGAGGCTGTGCAAAGGGGAGCAAAGGCAATCGTAATACAAAGGGATGTCATATTGCCCGATGATGCGGATATTTGTATCATAAGGACTAATAACACCAGACTTGCGCTTGCCTGTATGTCGGCGGCATATTTTAAGCATCCGGCAAATGAGCTTACGACAATAGGCGTTACGGGGACAAAGGGAAAGACCACTACTACTTATCTTATAAAGCATATGCTTGAACATGCCGGACATAAGGTGGGGCTTATCTGAACCATCGAGACCATAATAGGAAACGAACATATACCGTCCAAAAACACGACACCGGAATCCTATCTTTTACAGCAGTACTTTAGGGAAATGGCCGATATGGGGATAGACACCGTTGTTATGGAAGTGAGCTCACAGGCCCTTATGATGCACAGGACATCGGGTTTTGTGTTTGATTACGGGGTGTTTACGAATCTTTCCCCCGATCATATAGGAGAAAACGAGCATAAGGATTTTGAGGATTATCTTCACTGTAAGAGCCTGCTTTTCAGGCAGTGCAGGACCGGTATAATAAATGGAGACGACGAGCATGCCGATGAGATATTAAAAGACCATACCTGCGATACGGAATTTTTCGGACTTGGCGAAAAAAACGACATCAGAGCGGAAAATATAAAGCTGCTTAAGGAAAACGGCTTTATCGGTGTCAATTTTGATGTAAAGGGTCTTATGGACTTTAATACCGATACCGCGTTTCCGGGAAGATTTTCTGTTTATAACGCACTCTGTGCGATAGCGGTCAGCAGGCATTTTAATGTGACCGAGGACGATATGAGGATATCCTTAAGACAGGCACGGGTTAAGGGCAGGATTGAGCTCATCCCGGTATCGCCGGATTTTGTCCTTATGATAGACTATGCGCATAATGCGATGGCTCTTGAAAGCCTGCTTAAAACTTTAAGGGAATACGAGCCGCAAAGACTCGTGTGTTTATTCGGCTGCGGAGGAAACAGGTCGAAGCTGCGCAGATTTGAAATGGGTGAGGTGAGCGGAAGGCTTGCAGACCTTACCATAATCACCTCCGATAATCCCAGGTTCGAGGAACCGCATGCGATAATGGAGGATATAGAGACCGGTATCAAAAAGACAGACGGAAAATATATAATGATACAGGACAGGAAGGAAGCGATAGCATATTCCATAAGCCATGCAAAAAAAGGGGATGTTATCGTGCTTGCCGGCAAAGGTCATGAGGATTATCAGGAGATCAGGGGAAATAAGTATCCGATGGATGAAAGAGAGCTTATAAAGGAAATAACCGGCTGATGAGCTATGCCGATATAATAATCGAAACATCACATGAAAAGCTGGACAGACCCTTTCAGTACAGGATACCTGAGGAGCTTAAAGATACTGTTTCATTGGGAAGCCTTGTAAGGATTCCGTTCGGAAGGGGAAATAAGAGTATAAAGGGATATGTGGTAAATATTTCGGATACGGCACAGGTCGATGAGGACAGGCTTAAGGATGTAAAGGAGGTAGTATATGCCGACACATCAGAAAAGGCCGTGGATAATCTTATAAGGCTTGCTTCATGGATGAAGGAATGCTACGGAGGCACACTGATAAATTCCCTGAAATGTGTGCTTCCCGTGAAGGCTCCGGTCAGGATAAGAAAGACAAAGCAGGATATTGATACAGGGGCTGAAGATTATGAAAAGGTAAAAGAGATCATCCTTAATCCCGAGCAGGAAAGGATAGTAAATGCTTTTAAGGAGGGGTATGAAGCAGGTGATATAAGACCGGTACTCATACAGGGGGTGACGGGCTCGGGAAAGACGGAAGTTTATATGGAAATGATAGATTTCGTCATAAGAAAAAATAAGCAGGCGATAATGCTTATACCCGAGATATCCCTTACCTATCAGACAATGAGGAGATTTTCGGCAAGGTTTAAGGACAGGGTATCCTACCTGCATTCGGGACTTTCAAAGGGAGAAAAATACGACAGATTCGTTAAGGCCCAAAGGGGAGAGATAGATATAATAATAGGACCGCGTTCGGCGCTTTTTACACCCTTTCCCGATACCGGGATAATAGTCATGGATGAAGAGCACGACGCAAGCTATCACTCGGGGCAGATGCCGAGGTACAGTACAAGGCAGACGGCTGAAGAATATGCGAGGATAACAGGAGCTGCCTTTGTCATGGGCTCTGCCACGCCGTCGCTTGATGCCTATTATCAGGCCGATATCGGAAATTACAGATTATTTGAGCTTAATAACAGGGTGAGCGATGCAAAGCTGCCGAGGGTCCATATAGTGGACTTGAGGAGAGAGCTTGAGAACGGAAACCGTTCGATCTTTTCGGAAAAGCTTAAGTCACTCATAGCGGACAGACTGCATAAAAAAGAGCAGGTCATGCTTTTTTTGAACAGACGCGGCTATGCGGGCTTTGTAAGCTGTAGGAAATGCGGATATGTATATAAATGCCCGCATTGCGACGTGTCCCTTTCACACCACAGGGACGGGAGCCTTGTGTGCCACTATTGCGGCTATACCACGAAGATGGTTAAGAACTGTCCGGAATGCGGCTCTAAATATATAGGCGGCATGAGAGCGGGAACCGAGCAGGTGGTGGAAAAGCTCCATGAGGAATTCAAGGGAGTAAAGACTCTCAGGATGGATATGGACACCACCCGTAAAAAGGGAGCCTATGAGAAGATAATCTCGGCGTTTGCGGCGGGTAAGGCGGATATTCTGGTCGGGACGCAGATGATAGTAAAAGGACATGATTTTGCAAATGTTACGCTTGTGGGGATACTGGCTGCCGATATGTCGCTTCATATATCCGATTACAGGGCAGGCGAAAGAACCTTTGAGCTTTTAACACAGGCGGCGGGAAGAGCCGGAAGGAGCGATAAGGAGGGGGAGGTCGTCATTCAGACCTACAGTCCGGAAAATCCGGCGATAACCTATGCTGCAGCCCAGGATTACAAAGGCTTTTACTTAGAGGAGCTTTCCTACAGAAATCTCTGCGGGTATCCGCCCTTAATGCATATAATGAAGGTTACGGGGCTTTCGGAAAATGAGGATGAGGCTTACGGGATTCTGGATGATGCCATAAATATCGCAAAAACGCACCGTGTACAGGTGATAGGACCTGCAGACGACGGGCTTTCAAGGATCAACGATATATACAGAAAATGCCTGCTTGTAAAAACAGATGATCATAAAGAGCTCATCAGGATAAAGGATGAGATCGAAGAGGCAAGGGAAAGAAAAAAGGATACTTCGGGATGGATAGATTTTGATTTTGACGGTTAATTGATTAAAGTTCCCAAGGAAAGGAGTTATTTAAGGTGGCATTAAGAAACATAAGAGAGATCGGTGATGATATCCTGCTTAAAAAAGCAAAGGAAGTCAAGGATATGACCGACAGGACAAAAGAACTCATAGATGATATGATCGAGACTATGTACGAAGCTAACGGTGTGGGACTTGCTGCACCGCAGGTGGGAGTATTAAAGCAGATCATCACCATAGACACATCCGAGGAAAAGGATGATCTTTATGTGTTCATAAATCCCGTCATACTTAAGACTGACGGTGAACAGACAGCGTATGAGGGATGTCTTTCGGTACCCGGAAAGACCGGCAAGGTAACCAGACCGAATTATGTGATGGTCAGGTATCTTGACAGGGATATGAAGGAGCAGACCCTTGAAGCGGAAGACATACTGGCACGTGCGATCTGCCACGAGGTGGATCATCTGGACGGTAAGCTTTATGTGGATCTGGTGGAAGGAGAGCTTTCCGATATAGAGGATGTGCAGGACGAATTATGAGAATAATTTTTATGGGAACGCCGGATTTTTCGGCAGGTATCTTAAAGTCCGTTTATGAATCCGGACATGAAGTTGTGCTTGTGGTGACACAGCCGGATAAACCGAAGGGCAGGAGCGGCAAGCCGGTATTTTCTCCGGTTAAGGAATGTGCCCTAAGTCACGGCACGGAGGTCTTTCAGCCTGTAAGGATAAAGCAGACAGACGGCGTTAAAAAGCTTTCGGGATACAATGCGGATATTTTTGTGGTCGCGGCCTTCGGACAGATACTTTCAAAGGAAATACTTGAAATGCCGAAATTCGGCTGCATCAATGTTCACGCCTCCCTCCTTCCGAAGTACAGGGGTGCATCCCCGATACAGCAGGCGATAATCGACGGTGAGAAAAAAACCGGAGTCACCATCATGCAGATGGATGAGGGAATAGACACCGGTGACATACTTATGAAAAAAGAAGTGGAGATAGCTGATAAGGAAACAGGGGGCAGTCTTTTTGAAAAGCTTTCCGCCGCAGGCTCCCTTCTTATCACGGATGCACTTAAAGCGATAGAAGACGGGACGGTCAGAGCCGAAAAGCAGGACGAGGAAAAGGCAAGCCATGTTAAACAGATAAAAAAGAGCATGGGCAGGATAGATTTCAAGAAGGACGCATCTTCGATCGAAAGGCTGATAAGGGCCTTTGACCCGTGGCCCGGGACCTATACCGTATTTAAGGGGAAAAATCTTAAGATATGGTCCGCGGATGTGATCGAAGGAGAGACTTACGATAATATTCCCTGCGGTGCGATAGCGGATGTCAGTCAAAACGGAATAACGGTAAAATGCGGAAACGGGGCTCTTAACATAAAAGAGCTTCAGATAGAGGGAAAGAGACGGATGACCGTAAAGGAATTTCTTGCAGGCAATAATACGGAAAAAGGAATACTTTTGGGATAATGACGGATACAAGAAGTCTTGTGCTGGATATACTTGAAGAGTATGAGAGATCCGGAGTTTTTTTATCGGATATCGTAAGGGCTGTTCAGGATAAATATGATTATATAGGCGAGAGGGATAAGGCATTTATAAAGAGCCTTGCAACCGGCACGGTTGAAAAGCAGATAGCCCTCGATGCGGTAATCGACGGGGTCAGCGACATAAAGGTAAAAAAGATGAAGCCGGTCATAAGGCGTATCATCCGCATGGCAGCCTGCGAGATAATCTATATGGACCATATCCCGGCAAGAGCCTCGGTAAACGAGGCGGTGAGGCTTACAAAAAAGAAGCACATAGGCGGGCTTTCGGGCTTCGTAAATGCCGTTACAAGAAAGATTGCCCTGCTTTGCGAAGCGGGGCAGATAAGCTTTGAAAATGACCGTATAAGATATTCCTTCCCGGAATTTGTCTTCGATCTTTTAAAGGACGGGTACGGAGAAGAGACGGCACTTAAGATAATGGAGGCCTCCGGAGAATGTCAGCGTCTTTATCTGAGGGTTAACGGATCAAGTTGCGGACGGGATGAACTCATGGATATCCTTAAAAAAGAGGGGATTCAGGCTGAAAAACCTCAAATGGGGGATCACGGCATACTTGTAAAGGACTATATCCCCTTAAGATCGAAGGCTTTTTTAAACGGTCTGTGCTCGGTTCAGGATTTAAGCTCCCAGCTTTGCATAGAGGCTGCAGGGATCACGGGGGATGAGGATATAATCGATCTTTGTGCCGCACCCGGAGGAAAGGCATGCTTTGCCTCGGAGCTCTTAAAGGGACGGGGAAGTGTAAGGGCATTTGATATAGGCGATGACAAGGTACAAAAGATAAATGAGAATATAAAAAGGCTCGGTCTGAATAATATTACGGCTATGGTAAAGGATGCTGAAATATATGATGAGGGACTTAAGGAAAGTGCCGATATCGTGATAGCGGATCTGCCATGCAGCGGACTGGGTGTGATGGGCAGAAAGGTTGACATAAAATACAGAGCAACAAGAGAGGGTATCATATCACTGGCTGCCCTGCAAAGGAGAATCCTTGATAATGCCTGCAGGTATCTTAAAAGCGGAGGGAAGCTCATTTTTTCAACCTGCACGCTGACGCATGAAGAGACGGATATGCAGGCGGATCATATAGAAAGCGCTAAAGGGCTTAAGAAGCTTTTTGAAAAGAGATTCATACAGGGGGTTGAACCCTGTGACGGTTTTTATTATTCGGTTTTTATAAAGGCTTAAAAATGATAGATATAAGAGGTCTTACGAAGGAGGAATTAGGAGAAGCGCTTGCCATATACGGTCAGAAGCCGTACCGGGCGGGACAGGTTTTTACATGGCTTCATAAAAGATATGTTTCTTCCTTTGACGATATGACCGACATTTCAAAGGACTTAAGAAACAGACTGAAAGAGGATTATTACATATACAGGCTGCGGGAGGCTGATGTACAGACTTCACATAAGGACGGCACAAAAAAATTCCTTTTTGAACTTCAGGACGGAAACCTTATAGAAAGTGTATTCATGAAATACCGCAGTTGGAATACGGTCTGCATCTCATCTCAGGTGGGATGCGATATGGGCTGCCGTTTCTGCGCATCGACCGTGGGCGGATGTGTGCGTGGTATGACGGCGGGAGAAATGCTCGATGAAGTCTACACCATAGAGGAAAAGACCAAAGAGAGGGTTTCGGGTGTGGTAGTGATGGGAAGCGGGGAACCGCTGCTTGTGTATGATGAGCTCATACGCTTTATAAAGATCATCACGGATGAGTCGGGAAAGAACATCAGCGCAAGGAACATAACGGTATCAACCTGCGGGCTTGTGCCACAGATAAAAAGGCTTGCGGAAGAAAGGCTTCAGATAAACCTTGCGATCTCGCTTCACGCACCGGATGACGAAAAAAGAAAAAAGATCATGCCGGTAGCAAAAAAATATCCGCTCGATGAGCTGATCGATGCCTGCAGATACTATTTTGAAAAAACCGGCAGGAGGGTTACCTTTGAATATTCCCTGATATCGGGTATAAATGACGGGAAGGAGGATGCCGCAAAATTAAGCAGACTCATAAAGGGGCTGAACTGCCATGTTAATCTTATTCCCGTAAATCCGGTGAGGGAGAACGGATTTAAGCCTCCGGACAGGCGTTTTGCGCAGGCTTTTAAGAACGCACTTGAAAACTTTGGAATAAATGTTACTATTAGGAGGGAACTTGGCGGCGATATTGACGGCGCCTGCGGACAGCTGAGAAGGAAACACGTATGATAAAAACTTTTTCCATGACCGACGTGGGAATGAAAAGAAAAATGAATCAGGATTATGTATTCACATCCGAAGAGCCTGTCGGGAATCTGCCGAATCTGTTCGTGGTGGCAGACGGTATGGGAGGGCATAATGCGGGTGATTTTGCCTCAAAGTTCGCTACCGAATGTGTGGTTTCCGAGATACGAAGCTCTATGGAAAAGAATCCGATCAGGCTTATAAGGCATGCCTATGAGACCGCAAATCAGGGGATAAGGGAAGAAGCGGGAAGGCAGGCAGATAAAGAGGGAATGGGCACGACGCTTGTGGTGGCCTCGGTAATAGACGATTATCTTTATGTCGCCAATGTCGGAGACAGCAGGTTATATGTCATAGATGACGATATAAGCCAGATCACAAGAGATCATTCGTTAGTGGAGGAAATGGTGCGCGCCGGGGAGATCGACAGAAATGAGGCGAGGCAGCATCCGTTAAAAAATAAGATAACCCGGGCTATAGGCGGCGCGGATGAGGTCAGGGTGGATTTCTTTGACATGAAGCTCAAGGAGGAGGACATCATACTGATGTGTACCGACGGGCTTACCAATATGGTGGAAGACGAGGAGATAAGATCGATAGTAAAGAGCAGCCCGGATGTGGCTTCGATCGCGGAGAATCTGATAAATGCGGCAAATGAAAACGGCGGCGTCGATAATATCGGGGTTGTCGTTATAAAGCCGTTCTCATAAAAATAAAAATTGATGGTGTGACATATGGCAGTAAGAGAAGGAATGATGCTCTCGGAGCGTTATGAAATCTTAAGTAAAATAGGGACCGGCGGAATGTCGGATGTATATAAGGCGGTGGACCATACCCTTAACAGGTTTGTGGCCATAAAGGTATTGAAAAACGAATTTGCCGAGAACAGATCGTTTGTGTCGAAATTCTGGGCGGAGGCGCAGGCTGCGGCCGGACTGATACATCCCAATATAGTCAATGTTTATGACGTCGGGACGGATGAAGGGCTTTATTATATCGTAATGGAGCTTGTCGAAGGCATCACGTTAAAGCATTATATCGAAAAGAAGCTGAGGCTTTCGGTAAAAGAATCCATAAGCATCGCGATACAGGTATCTATGGGACTGGAGTGCGCTCACAGTGCCAATATAATACACCGCGATGTAAAGCCGCAGAACATCATGATATCAAAGGACGGCAAGGTAAAGGTCACTGACTTTGGAATAGCAAGGGCGGCGACGAGTGACACGATCACGTCGAATGTGATGGGATCGGTGCACTATACTTCTCCCGAGCAGGCAAGGGGAGGATATTCGGATGAAAAGAGCGATATATATTCCCTTGGTATAGTCTTATTTGAAATGCTTACCGGAAGGGTGCCGTTTGACGGTGATTCCACGGTTTCGATAGCGATACAGCATATTCAGGATACTGTGCCGAGCCCGAGGAATTTTGTGAACGACGTGCCGATAAGTGTCGAGCAAATCATATTCAAGTGCTGTGAGAAGAGTCCGGACAGGCGGTATTCGTCAATGACAGAGCTTATCGCGGACTTAAAGCAGTCACTTCTTACGCCTGATGATAATTTTGTAAAGCTCATTCCCTCCGGGGGCTTTATGGGTGCGACGCAGGTTGTCACTCAGGACGATATGAGATCCATAAAGAACAAGACAGGCTCCATCGATATAGATGAATCCCTGCTTTCCGCTTATAACAGAAACAGGGAGCCTGAAAGAAACGATGATGACGAGCTTCTTAATATAATTGATGAAAGCAGGGGAGGGTATCCCGCAAGAAATCCGGGCAGAGGAAATAATATGCCTCCCCATAATCCCGACAGAAGGCAGGCAGGTCACGGAAACGAGAGCCGCAGACCGGCAAGGGCGGTTTCTGCCTATGATGAGGATGAGGACGAAGAGAACGCAAAGAGGCTTGCTGCAAGACAGAGAAGGATTCAGGAGGAGCAGCACAGATCAAAGAGCGCCTCAGACGACAGGAAGAGAAGCAGAAGCATGGCGGATGAAGAGGATGACGAGGATGATGACATGGACCCGACCATGCAGAAGATTATGCGCATCATGGCTGTCGTTATCGGTATAGTACTGCTCGTGGTGATAATAATCGTGGTCCGGAAATTTACCGGCTCCATATCCGTAAAGTCGCAGTCTGAGGATTCCGCGCAGGAGAGCACGGATATAACGATAGAGGATGAAACGGGTCAGACCTTTGAAGTCGCAAGACAGAGGCTGACCGCTCTGGGCTTTATCGTACAGTCTGAAAATCAGAACTCTTCTACGGTGGCGGCGGGAAGCGTTATCTCGCAGGTACCGGCAGCCGGCACTACCGTGGCGGCAGGAAGTACCGTCACGCTGGTGGTAAGTGCCGGTGTGGGCAGTACAAATGTGCCGGATGTTATGGGAAAGACCTATGCAGAAGCCAAGGTGACCATAGAAGCGGCAGGCTTTTCGTTTGCTGCCACAGGGGATAATACCTCGGGAGTCGTTACTGCACAGAATCCTACAGCGGGGACTGCTTCCGAAGCAGGGACTGTTGTTACGGTTGCCATGGGCGAAGCGGGGGCGGTGGCTCCTTCTGCGGGAGAAGGAGAGCAGGAGAACGCCGGTAAGGTGATCGTGCCCAATCTTGTGGGACTTTCCGAGACAGCGGCCAAGACAGCGCTGACGGCTTCGCAGCTTGCATGGACAAAGATCACGGAGGAAAATTCGGATACTGTAGCCGCGGGAATGGTCATATCGCAGAGCATACCCGCAAATACAAGTGTGGATTCGGGAACCAGCGTGGATTTTGTACTGAGTCTCGGACCGGTCCAGACGACGCCCGTGACGCCGGCTGCCCCGGCAACGACCACATACGGCTGCAATTTCTCAATCACTGCCCCTTCGGATTATACGGGCGGACAGGCTACGGTGGTGCTTACAGGGGATACCACGGGAACCGTTTATTTCTCCCAGAGCGTGACAGCCTTCCCTGTTGCGATAAAGCTTTCTGGAATTGCGGAGGGCTCGGGAAAGGTTACCGTTAATTATACTGTGGTGGAAAACGGTGATGACAATACCGTTATAGAGACAATGAAGACACAGGAGGCATCCGTCTCCTTTACGGCGGAGCAGTAGTGGCGCAGTCGTATAAGGGTAAGATAATAAAGGGAATAGCCGGATTTTATTATGTTTATACCGAAGCCGGCATATTCCAGTGCAGGGCAAGAGGGCTTTTCAGGGAAAAGGGTCAGAAGCCGCTTGCAGGCGATAATGTTTATATAGAGCTGACCGATACCGAGGATGTGGAAGGTAATGTGACTGAGATCCTTCCGAGAAGGAACAGTCTTATAAGACCTCCTGTAGCCAATATAGACCAGGCCGTAGTGATATTTTCGATACACAGACCCGAGCCGGTATGGGGGCTTTTGGACAGGTTCCTTATAAATATGTCTTACGAAGGTATTCCGGCACTTATCTGTATCAATAAGGATGATCTGAAAAAAGATGATGAAGAGGAGCAGATAAGGCGGATATACGGAGGGGCGGATATAAAGCTGCTTTTTGCAAGCGCCATGCGCGGCACCGGGATAGATGAGCTTAAAGCCGAGCTTTACGGGAAGACTACCACTGTGGCAGGACCCTCGGGAGCGGGAAAATCTTCCCTGATAAACCGTATTCTGGGAGAAGCCAGACTTGAAACGGGGGAGATAAGCCGGAAAGTGGAGCGCGGTAAGCAGACCACAAGGCATACCGAGCTGATCCCTCTTGAAAAGGATACATTTATTTTTGACAGTCCAGGCTTTTCAAGCCTTGAAACCGCATATATCAATAAGGAGGAGCTAAGGGATTATTATCCGGAGTTTTCCAGTTATAATGCCGGATGCAGATACAATCTGTGCTCACATACGCATGAACCGGATTGTGCGGTCAAGGAGGCGGTTAAGGACGGCAATATCAGCGCTGAACGCTACAACTCGTATTTATCGGTGTACGGGGAGCTAAACAGCAGAAAGAGGTACAGATGAAATATACACTCGCGCCGTCAATACTGGCGGCTGATTTCAAGAATCTCGGCAGGGACATAGAAAATGTTTCAAAGGCCGGAGCGGATGCTGTTCACATTGATGTTATGGACGGTAATTTTGTACCGAGTATTTCCTTCGGAATGCCTCTCATAAAGTCCATACGGGCTGCCACGGACAAGTTTTTTGACGTGCATCTTATGGTGACGGACCCGGAAAGATATATAAAGGATTTTGTGGACTGCGGCGCGGATGGTATCACGATCCATGCAGAGGCCTGCAGGGATGTGGAAAATGCCTTAAAGTCAATAAGGCGGGCAGGAGTCAGGGTCGGGATAGCCTTAAATCCCGGTACCTCGCTTTCCACTCTGGATTACCTTATAGATGAAGTGGATATGGTGCTTTTGATGACTGTAAATCCCGGGTTTGGCGGACAGAAGTATATCGAAAGCTCCACGCGTAAGATACGACACTTAAGGGACCGCCTCAATGAAGAGGGGAGAGATCTCGATATCGAGGTGGACGGCGGTATCACGATGGACACGATCGATAAGGTTTTGGATGCCGGGGCAAATGTCATAGTTATGGGCTCTGCGATATTCAGGGGCAATGCGGCGGAAAACACGCAGTATTTTAAGAATATTCTTAAAGACAGGGAGAAGTGAGCTTTTTGGTATTTTTGTGATGAAGCTACATTAAGCATCTGTCCGGCGGTGAGTGGCAGCAAAATGATACAAAATACGGGTCTTGCATTGTATAAAAGGCTGTGGTAATATCTTATAGTTGTGTTTATATTTAAGCTAATATATTTTTAAATGGAGATGAGAGTATGTCAGGATTAAAGATAGTTTTGATGATTGTTTTTATTATAGTATGTATTGCGCTTACAGCTATAGTGCTTATGCAGGAAGGAAAGTCGCAGGGACTCGGAGCAATAGCGGGTGCTGCGGATACCTACTGGGGAAAGAATAAGGGACGCTCCCTTGAAGGGAAGCTGGAGCTTATCACAAAGATCCTGTGTGCGGCTTTTATGATACTGGCTATCGTGCTCAATATCAGAGGGATCTGATATAAAGGCGTTCCTGAGATAAGGGACGCTTTTTTATTGAAAAGGATTTTTAAACAGAGGGTTTATTGAAATTATCCCTCTGCCGATATAAGATATTGAAAAGGGAAGGCTTTTAAAACCTTCCGGATAATTGAATACGGGGTAGTAATGGTTTCGACAGGGACTACGAAGCTGGAGAAGCTATCCGAAGGAGATCGCGTTAAATCTCAAACCTAAATATAAACGCAGACGATAATTACGCGTTAGCAGCAGCCTAAGCGCTGACTGCCGTCGGCACGGACGTACCTGCCCGACCGCCAACCGGCGTCAAAACAGACAGGAAACGACATACGCAAAGCTTTGAGCGTATGGGCGTATCATGAAGCTACCGATCCGGCAAGACTGTGCGCCGTCTTGCCCTTGAGGGAATCTTAACAGACGTACTATGATAGTAGAAGGACAGGGGACTGGTTTTTGGACACGGGTTCGACTCCCGTCTACTCCACTCTTAAAAGCCGCTATCCATGCGGCTTTTAAAATTTCATTTTGCGTTTCGTTTTGCATTTATTTGTCGATGGCCTCCGCGACAGTCAGATCATTTTGAATGCGGCGGGTTTTGTTTGCTTTGAACTCGGCGGCCTTCAGTTCTGCCTCGTTTTTTGTAAGAGCCGTAAAGCTCTCATACTTCCTTTTGCCGTTCTCGGTATTGGAGTATACAGTCACATTCCACATCCCGGAGGGCAGTTTCTTTGCCTTTGCCATTTGAACTCGTTTCCTGTGCAATGTCGCACAAAGTGCTTGAAAACAACTCAAACACCGTTTATAATGAACTTAACAAGAGAGCTGAACGCAAGAGAACGCCTTGCCGCCAGCGCCTATATGTTACTTATTGAAAGTAGCACTTCGCCGCCAAGCTGAGAGTGCTACTTTTTACGTGCAAGAGTAATAATTGCACAAAGCATGATCACAAATGTGAAAATAGTCATCCAGTCAATCATACATCAGCTACCTCACTTTCTTGTAAAAAGTCCGGCAGCAGACATATCACTCCTTCAGCTCTCCGGTTAAGTCCATTATTCAATTTTCATACTATAGGCTTCATATAGTCCGGCCTTTTAATTTTGTTAAGTTCACGCCTCCTTTTTTCTCTCGGCTTTATCCTCAACTCCCAAAGTACGGTCCACAGATGTTCTATCCACATAATCAGAGGCGCGGTAGCGCATGATCACCTCACGCTCGTGCTCGGTGGGTGTGACAGGGGGACAGTCCCCCTGTCACATTCCCCTGTCACCTTTTTGATTTGTCGAGAGCCTCGATGTATTCATCTATCAGGTCAGAAATGAGCTTCTGTGCGGATTCGTAGGTTTCATCATCCAGCGGATCTACCCCTGCGATGTCAAGAAGTGCAGCCGGTTCCTCACTGTTACCTGCCTTCAGGAACTGAAGATAGGCATCGATCTCATCCTGACCCTCATCCTCAACCTTTTCGCAAATGGAAGCGGCATAGGTGAGGGAGGACGCATACTTATAGACATAATAATTATAATAAATATGAGGGATCCTTGCCCAGCCGATCCCGGAATCCTCATAAACAGTCAACTGGTCACCATAGTAGGTTTTCTGTAGTTCGATCCACTTTTCAGCCATGTCTGACGCATCAAGAGAGCCGCCGTTTTCGATCGTCTTGTAGCAGTAGTCTTCAAATTCGGAATACATACACTGTGTTAAGATCGTATTCAGGAAAAGATTGATCTCATTATCCAGCCAGTAAAGTTTTTCCTCGTCGTCCTTTGCATCATTGATCTTTGCCTTGTGGAACATTATCTCATTTGCAGTAGAAGCTACTTCCTGTGTAAAGATGGTGGGGCAGTTATTATATACATTCTGGTTCTCGGCAGACAGCTCGCTGTATACCGCATGTCCCATCTCATGCACGATGGTTGAAATGTAGGATTCCAGGCCGTCGAAATTGAACATAACAAAAGGGGTGGTCTCATTTCCGCGAAGATCTTCGTAGGCGCCGGCCTCCTTTGTATCTGACGGAAAGACGTCAATATGCGGTTTTTCGATGATGGCATCAAAGGTCTTCAGATACTCGTCTCCCCAGATACTGATCCCCTTTCTTCCGGTATTTACGGCTTCCTCATAGGTGACCTCCTTTGGTTCATAATCCGTGACCGGAATGTAAAGATCGCATAGCATCATTTCATCAAGGCCGAGAACTTCCTTTCTTGCCTCGTAGTACTCTTGAAACTTCGGAAGAAGGCTGTGGGCAAATTCGATCGTCCTGTCATAGATCTTTGGATCCACATCAGATTCGTAAAGAGCTTCCTCCAGGGATGAGGAAAAACCATGGATCTGTGCCCGCGCCCAGTTTTCCTTCATGGCTCCCTCCAGAAGCGAGGCGTAGGTATTGGCATAGGGCTGCCTCATGGAGTTTCTGAGTTCGTAGATCTCTTTCCTGAATTCATGGTCATATTCCGGGCTTTGCAGGATCTGTGAAACGGTCTCGTCCGTGAGTATTCCCTCGGTTCCGTCGGGATAGGAGAAGGTCAGCTTCGGAAGCTCCACATTATCAAAAATATCGTGAGTTTTCTGATTGTTGAAGGCGCCTTGCATGAGTGTTTCAACCGTTCTTGCTTCTTCGCTGAGAGAAACAAAATACGGATCCGTAAATCTGCGCATGCTATAAGCGTACGGAGCCATGCGCTCATCTGAAAAAATCTCCCTCCTATCCTTTAGGGGAAGTTCCATGATCTCCGGTTCTTCAAAGGCATAGGCCAGGGAAATCTTTTGGGCAACATCGTAATAACGTGCATTTGCCTGCCCTGTCCATTTATCCGTCGCATCAAGCGAGTACAGAAATGCTGTGTACATTGCCGCTTTATTCATAATAGCATTGATCTCCTGCAGATCTTCATTTTCCAGATTGTTCAGGATCCCGTCCACATTGTCCAAAGTCCCCCTGATAGCTTCGATCTCGGGGATGAGCTCCTCTAAACGCTTCATATCTGCTTCAAAAGCATCCTCATCCTCATAAAGATCAGTCAGATCCCATGCTGTAGGCAGATCCTTCAATACCCTGTCGCTCAGGGCCTCTTCTTTTTTTTTCGGCGCCGCATATACCGGCACACAAACTGCAATGCTCTGTATGAGCACCAGTGTGCATGTCAGCACAGACAGCAGTCTTTTCCATCCTTTTTTTCTGTTCATCCAAACCTCCTATTTAAACTATTTATATTCTTTCTGATGTGACAGGGGGACAGTCCCCGTGTCACATTTTTCATATTATAACACATATTTGCGAAAGTGTTGTATGATAGAATCAGGAAGTTGACAGAAATATGACAGGGAATGTGACAGAGGGACAGCCCCCCTGTCACCATCTATAATGCACATGATATCCATAAATGGTTCAATAATGACGACCATAGTGATACTACAGTTAATGCCGAATAACCGAAAAATTTATAGCCAAATAACCGAAAGAAATGTTGCCAAATAACCGAACAAGTGATATTGTTGTTGTATAATAAATATGAAACAGGGAATAATTTTATGGATGATTACAAGAAGAGGGTAGCTGACAGGCTTTTGGAAAGAAAACTGAAAAGTGCCGGAGCAGTTCTGATTGAAGGACCCAAGTGGTGTGGAAAGACCACAACCGCAGAGCAGATCGCTGCAAGTATACTGTATATGGATGAGCCTGAGAAGAAGGAGCAGAATCTTAGAATGGCTGAGATAAAACCTTCTGTTTTGCTTGCGGGCGAATCACCGAGATTGATTGACGAATGGCAGATTGCGCCAACACTATGGGACAGTATCCGGTTTTCTGTTGATCATGGAGGAACCGAGGGAATGTTTATTTTGACCGGTTCATCTGTCCCGGTAGATATTTCAAAAATGGAACATTCGGGAACCGGACGATATGCGAGGATCAAGATGCGCCCCATGTCCTTATTTGAGTCCGGGGAGTCCAATGGAGAGGTTAGTATAAAGGCGCTATTTGACGAAAAGCCCGGAGTGTCGCTTGCATCTGTAAATAATCTGAGTGTCGAAGATATATCATATCTTGTCTGCAGGGGAGGCTGGCCCCGGGCTGTTTTGCAGAAGGATAAGGAGATAGCACTTGATCAGGCTCTGAATTATTACGAATCG
>JAGBOJ010000040.1 GCA_017633935.1 Lachnospiraceae bacterium
GTCAGACTGCTTATGTTTTGCGGCACAAAAACCCAGTTGGGATATTTTGCGGCAAGCGCGTACAGCTTGTCACGGTAGCTTTCGGGAAAATCATCTATGGAATTAACGGCCTGTTCGTTTATCACAGATGAGATAAAGGCTTCACCGGATCTCTCCCCGGTATTTTCTGCATAAAGTCCGCTTTCCCACGCTATAAAGTCCTCGTCAATGCAGACTAACTTTTCCCGTTCTATATATCCCTCACACGTGGTCTCACCAAGCAGGGCCGTACAGTAAAGCCAGCATTTACTCCCGTTAAAGGATACACTCCGTAATACCACCGTAGTGGCACAGGGTATACTTCCCGTAACCGCACTGCCTTCATCCGGCTTGGCTCTCATCGCGTATTCTGTGCAGTCATATAGTACCGCTCTTATGTCTTTTTTAAGAAATACAGAATCTTCGGGCTTTTCTTCCGTGCCTCCGCAGCTTATATCTTCACTGACACTTACCGGTACATCTGTGCCTATGCCCTCAGCCGCATCCTCACTCACACTCTCAGGTACATCTGTGCTTAAGCCTTCGTTCGCATCCCCGCTCACTCTTTCCGGCGCATCTGTACCTGCACCTTCGGCCGAATTCCCGCTCAGGCTTTCAGCTGCAGCCATGCCTGCGCTTACGCTTTCGATGACATTCCCCGATACACCCGTGCCTGCACTGCCCTTTTCAGCAGCAAACGCTGTTGCCCCATGCGCAAGGAGCGCAAGGCAGAGCAACAGCGTCATCTTCCTCTTATACTCACGAATAAAATTTATTTCCATTTTTTTAACTGTTCCGCGGTATATGCGGTTAACCTAAATTCATGCCTTTGGCACTCATTAACGTTAACCAGTATATATCCGGTATTATTTTTCATATAACCTCTTTATTTTCCGGGTTTAATGAAGTCAAAGTTGAAATCATCATCCAGATCTATATCCTGTTGTCCGGGAACACCGGGATTATTGGCGTATATATTATTGTCCATGGGACCGTAATCGGCACCACCGTCCATATTGCCTTCCCAGTTCATATCGGCGGTTTCCTGACCGACTCCGTAGCCCATATCCTCTCCCGGCTGCGGTACGTATCTTCTTTCGGTACGCACCTTGGGTCTTGCCTCTGTCCTGACCTTCGGACGGGGTGAGCCGCCCATCTCCTGTCTGTCCGGTACTCTTGTCCCGGTGCGGACCTTCCTTGAACGGTCATCCGAAGCCGGAGGTTTTACAGCTCCCTTTCTTACCACACCTCTTCCGGTATGCTGTGCCTGCCTGTCATAATACCGTACATCATCCTCTTCTCCGGCAAATCCGCCGCCCTGCATATTCTGCCTTCCATAAGCCCCGTCATCATAATCATCATTTGGTCCTTCATCATCGAAGGTCTCATCATACTCATCTTCAAAATCAGCGCCGCCCTGATATCTCCTGCCGCCGTTTCCTGCCGATACTGGCCCTGCGCCCTGTCTTTTTTCCTTGCTCTTTACTCTCCTCTTTACCTCTTCCACATCATCATCGTCGTAATTCCTTGAGCCCTTCTTTCCGCCGAGAGACATATTGATGATAAGGAATATGAGCACTACGGCAAAAAGTATAAGTCCGGCAATGATGAAAAGTCTTATCTGCGCACTCTTTCTGTACTTAGCGGTCTCCTCGCTCTCGCCCATATCTATCTCGACATACCTCTGATAAGTCTGTCCGAGGGTATCATAGAGGAAAAAGCCCTGTGCCCCGTTATAATCCACACCATAAACCAGATAAAATTCCGAGGGCTGTGCCTTAACAAAGCCTGCCGCATCGGTCACCACATTTGCCGCCGCTACCTCTGCCGCTGCCGCTGCCGCATAATCACCTGCCGCCGCTGCCGCTGTAGCGTCGGCTGCCGTACCGCCTGCTGCTGCCGGATCTACTGTCGTACCGTCAGTATAGGAATTATCTATCACTGTAGCCGTTCCGTCGCCTGCAGTTCCTGCCGCTGCATCGCCGGCTGCCGCCGCCGAATCGCCTCCGCCCGCTCCGATCCCGATACCGAGATCAGCCGCATAAACGGTTTCACCGAAGCTTAAGCGCGCCTCCTTATCCTCTTCACCCGTTGAAGCATTTCCGTTCGGGAGAGCCCATGCCGTGATAGACTTGTTGTTTATGGTAGCCATAGTCTTTGTAAAGCCCACGGGACCGTTAATGTTGTCGCCCGGATCAAGGATTATCAGAAATGTTCCGTTTCCGCCCTCAAGCCTTATGTAATCGCTCATAGTAGCCGTTGCGGTATCACAGAGATAGAAATCACCCACGGCTCCGGTCATATCCGTAAGATAGGCAAGCACTACCTGATCGGAATTATCCATATAGGCAAGGTCTATATTCTGTCCCTGATAAGCTACCGTCTGCCTGTGAAAGCCCACGGGCATCAGCGAATCCGGAAATGTATTTGCTATATAGAGTCCGTTGTTTGCAAGGATCGTGCCCGGTGTCACACCGGTCCCGCCTGTCAAAGCCGCAGCATCATCGGGCAGTACCTCTCCTTCAGCTCCTTCGACAGCGCCGTCTGCTGCCGCCTCACCCTCGACTGCTGCATCCGCCGCACCTTCCTCTGCCACGGCAGCCTCATCGGTCACCTCTTCTGCGTATACGGGGTAATGAGCGGTAAAAGGCATCGCCGATAAAAATACGGCCGCTGCCAGAACCGCTGCTCTTATTTGTCCGGTTAATTTACCTGCTTTCATAATGATCAACCTCTCCTCATCTATATCGTTTATTGTAAATGAGCTTCATCGATTGCTTTTCCGATGTCACTTCTGCAATACTTATTGTCGAATTTTATCCATTCCGCCGCCTTATATGCGTTGGCTCTGGCCTCTTTAAGATCCTTTCCCTTCGCGGTAACACCCAGTACTCTTCCTCCGTTTGTCACTATGCCCTTGGGAGTCTTCTTGGTACCGGCATGGAATACATAATATCCGTCCTTGTCATTAAACTCGTCAAGTCCGTTTATCACAAAGCCTCTTTCATATTTAAGCGGATAACCCTCGGAGGCAAGTACGACACACACAGCCGCATTATCCTCAAATTCAAGCTTTATCTTTGAAAGAGTGCCGTCCACACACGCCTCCATCACATCGATGATATCGTTCTTCATCCTCGGGAGCACTACCTGTGCCTCGGGGTCTCCGAACCGTGCATTGTATTCGAGCACCTTCGGTCCGTCCTCCGTCAGCATCAGCCCGAAAAAGATCACGCCCTTAAACGGTCTGCCCTCTGAGGCCATCGCCGCAACGGTAGGCTTATATATATACTTCCTGCAGTATTCGTCGATCTTTTTTGTATAAAAGGGAGAAGGCGAAAAGGTTCCCATTCCTCCCGTATTAAGACCCTGATCCCCGTCTAAGGCTCTTTTATGATCCTGAGCCGAGCTCATTACCTTTATGGTCTTCCCGTCGCAGAAGGTCAGTACCGAAACCTCCCTTCCGGTAAGGAACTCTTCGATAACGACCTTGTTTCCCGCCGTTCCGAATTTTTTATCAAGCATTATCTCTTTAATGCCGTTTCTTGCCTCGTTTAAGGTATTGCATATGAGCACACCCTTGCCGAGTGCCAGCCCGTCAGCCTTTAACACTATGGGCATTTTGGCAGTATCCAGATATTTCAGCGCATCCGCAGCATTGTCAAAGGTCTCGTAGGCTGCTGTCGGAATGTTGTATTTTTTCATAAGCTCCTTTGAAAATGCCTTGGAGCCTTCAAGTATCGCGGCATTCCTCCTCGGTCCGAACACCTTAAATCCGGCCTCCTCCAAAGCGTCCGTCAGTCCGCCGACCAGAGGGTCGTCCGGTCCCACTATGACCAGATCCACCTTTTTTTCCTTTGCGTGGAATACGATCTTGTCAAATTCCATTACCTTGATATCCACGCATTCGGCAATCTGCGCTATACCGGCATTTCCGGGCACGCAGTATACCTTTTCAACCTTAGGGCTCCTGCTCACGCTCTCGGCTATCGCATGCTCCCTTCCGCCGCTTCCCACTATCAGGACTCTCATAAAAACCTCCGTTAATGCTTTAGGACCTTGCCGTCTTTTATCTCAAGCTTTCCCCGGGCTATCAGATCTATCGCCTCGGGCATTATCTTCCACTCGGCCTGCTCCATAACTCTTTTCTGCAGGATCTCCGGTGTGTCGCCTTCTTCTACGCTTACCGCCTTCTGGAGTATTATCGGTCCGGTATCACACCCCTTATCCACAAAGTGCACTGTGGCTCCCGTAACCTTTACCCCGCGTTTTAAGGCTTCCTCATGTACCTTAAGCCCGTAAAAGCCCTTTCCGCAAAATGACGGTATAAGTGACGGATGTATATTGATGATCCTGTTTTCGTAGCTTTCAACTAATTTTGTGGGCAATACCACAAGAAAACCGGCAAGCACCACAAGATCCGTATCCGCCTCATCTATCGCCTTTAATAAAGCCTCTTCAAAATCCTGCTTTGTATCATAGGCTTTACGGCTTACCGTAACGGCCTTAATCCCCGCATTCCGGGCTCTCGTCAGGGCATAGGCATCCTCCTTGTTGCTGATGACCCTTACTATTTTTGCATCCTTTATCCTGCCCTCATTTATGGAATCGATCACAGCCTGAAGATTTGTGCCTCCTCCGGATACAAGCACCGTTATTTTCAGCATAACTCTACTTCTTTCTTATCTCCCGAAACCGTTTCGCCCACGATATATGCCTTTTCTCCGGCATCCGTCACGGCCTTTACGGTCTTATCCGCATCCTCCTCATTTACGGCAAGCACCATTCCGAGCCCCATATTATATGTGTTGTACATAACATGACTGTCTATGCCGCCTTCCTTCTGTATCATCTCAAATATGGGAAGCACCGGATAGGATGACTTATCGATCCTTGCGCTCACTCCCTCAGGGAGCATCCTCGGTATGTTTTCATAGAAGCCGCCGCCGGTTATATGGCTGCAGCCTTTGATCTTAACACCCGCATTTTTTACATTCTTAAGTGCTGCGGTATATATCCTTGTAGGCTCTAAAAGCGTCTCTCCCAATGATCTTCCCAGACCGTCGTAATATCTGTTCAGGCTTTCCTCCTTCATCGGAAAGACCTTGCGTACAAGCGAAAAGCCGTTGCTGTGAACCCCGCTCGATGCTATTCCTATAAGCGTATCGCCTGCCTTTATGGTGCTGCCGTCAATAATTTCCTTTCTGTCCGCCACACCTACCGCAAAACCGGCAAGATCGTATTCATCCTCCGGCATAAGTCCGGGATGCTCGGCCGTCTCGCCGCCTATTAAAGCAGCCCCGGCCTGCTTGCAGCCTTCAGCCACACCCTTTACTATCTGCGCGATCTTTTCCGGCTCATTTTTTCCGCAGGCAATGTAATCAAGGAAAAACAAAGGCTCGCCTCCGGCACACGATACATCGTTTACGCACATTGCCACGCAGTCTATCCCGACCGTATCATGCTTATCCATGATAAAAGCCAGCTTGATCTTTGTTCCCACTCCGTCGGTTCCCGACAGCAGTACTGGGTCCTCCATCTGCTTTATCCTGCTTAAGCCAAAAGCCCCCGAAAAGCCGCCCAGGCCCCCGATAACCTCATCTCTTTTCGTATCCGCGACAAATTTCTTTATAAGTTCAACGGATCTGTAGCCGGCCTCTATATCAACCCCGGCACTTTTATAATCCATAGCAATCCCCTTTATTTTTTATAATTCTTATAGCCTTCTTCCTTAAGCCTCTTATCCTTTGCCTCTACCTCTTCCTTCTGCCTCTTTGAGAAATCCTTAAGCTTTGCAAGGAGTCCTTCATCGGATACGGCAAGTATTTTTAATGCCATTATTCCCGCGTTCTTTCCTCCGTCTATCGCCACGGTCGCAACCGGTATTCCCGGAGGCATCTGTACGATGGAATAGAGCGCATCCTCTCCGGAAAGTGCATTTGACTTAAGAGGAACTCCTATCACCGGCATAGGGACGAGCGCTGCACACATTCCCGGCAGATGGGCAGCCATACCTGCACCTGCTATCACTACCTTCGTGCCCTTTTCTTCGAGCCCCTTTGCCCATTCAAAAAACGTGTCCGGCTCCCTGTGCGCCGAAATTATGTTTATCTCAAAATCAACGCCGAATTCCTCCAATACCGCAGCCGCTTTTGACATTACGGCAAGATCGGAATCCGATCCCATAACTATAGCTACCGTAGCCATCTTTTTTCCTTTCCGAATTCCTAAGGGGCGATAAAAGCCCGTCTTATCTATCGTTCACCGGCATTCAAAAATACCGACAAAATATTATACATTACATCGGTTGTTATATCAAGTTAAGTATCTGTTCATAAATTCATGAGCGGCTCATTTAATTCTTCCGCCCCCTCTACCGCAAATTTACCGTCCTTTATTATGTAGTATCTGTTCCCCTCTTCATCGACACTGCATATCTCAAGCAGCTCCTCATAGGGGATCGTGATATCGGTATGGCAGTTAAAATACGCCTTTAGGGGATCATTCTTCCTGTATTTAACGGTGTGCTCGTTGTCCTTTGATATTATCTCCCTGCCGTCCGGATTACAGACCTTTACCTCCTCCTGCCGGCTGTAGCAGGTATCGCCAACCGCAAAATGAGGACCTGTCTTTTCCGCTATCAGTATCGGAAGCTTGTTGAAAATATCAAATCTCTTTGCCATCGCATATGCCGTGGTATCCGTACCTATGGCAAATTCTCCCATCGGCAGGGTTTCATGATGGTAAAGGATATTTTCTTCTATATATCTCCTGTTTTCCTCCTCATCAGGGAAATTACCGCAGCGATAGCTTTCTATCATCCCGTCCTTAAATGTGAGCTCAAGATCCTTAAAGATAAGCCCGTTAAGATATACCTGCGATACATGAAGCGTACCGCTCGTACCTTTAAGCACCGGGGATGTGAATACCTCTCCCACCGGAATGTTTACATCCGCCACACAATTTTCAAAGACCGTCTGGGATGCCTTATCCTGAATTTTATGTAAACTTATCCTGAGATCGGTCCTGTTCCCGTTCTTTCCCCTGACTTCCACATGCCCGCCTTTTTCAAGGACTTCTATTATAGCCTGCTGCATGACCTTGTATTTTTCATAGGGCAGGGTATTTATCTTTACCGTCTCCTTGAATATCTCTTCAAAATCCTTGCCGATCGCCGGTACGGGATATGAGATTATCGTAAAAGACCTCTCCTCGCCCTTTATATACATATTTGTGATGGCCGCGCTTCTCGACCTCAATTCCACCGATAATTTCCGCTGCTTATCGCTCATGGAGTAAGACTCGTCATGGTTTTCCGGTATGAAATCCTTCATCCCGAACCGTTCCATAACAGCCGGTCCTGCAAAAACCGCTGCCTGATCCTTATATTCCTCATAAGTGTTTTTAAGGACCTCAAGCTTTCTTTCCACATAGGCTCTGTCCATAAACAGCGCTTCATCCTCCCGGTGATCGTAGTCCATCTGTTCGTTTACAAGAGCTCCGTAATAGCCGATCCTGTTTATACCGCTTCTGACGGCAGCATGCAGCCCCCTTCTGTATATCACCGTATCAAGCCCCATTGCGGCAAAGTTTTCCATCTCCTTTTTAACCAGCCTTTCAAAGCCGAGATTATACCTTATGGCAACGGTCTTTTTCTTTGAAATGTCCTTTCCTGTTACCTCAAAGCCCTTCCTGAAGCCTTCGGTAAATGTGTCTGCCATTTTCCGTATGTCCTCTTCGGGCAGCGAGTTTAAGAAAACGGCTGTTTTTCTTGTATCCTCATCCACGTATTCTCCAAAGAGCTCCAGATACGATATATCTGAAAGATCGGCATTCTTTATCAGGCTTACGGCAAAATCACAGGCGGTATCCAACTGACTCCTTATCCTCTCATGCACCGTCAGATCGAGATAATCATAGACATGGCTGTAAAGTATGTCTTTTACGGTAGCTTCCTGCGGTATGGAGTTTTTTCCGCCCTCCTGCTCCTGAGCGATAAACTCGCTGTAAACCTCCAGAAAAACCTCGTTTGTTATGACCACATCCTCAGCAGCTTTTTCGGCATAAAACGGGATCACGTTAAATATCTCGTAAGCCAGAAAGCTTAAAAGCCTGCCCATTTCTTTTCCGAAAAGCTTCACGCTGTACACCGGATTTGCGTAGCAGGTGTTATATTTCGAAGGCAGCATATCCTCATATGAGCCCTCAGCCAGTATTCTCGCGCATTCCCTGAAATATGCCCCATATGGCTCGGCTATTATATGCTCCTGCCTTATGTCGTTTATACGCTCTTTTGAAAGCTCATATCTTTCCGCCAGTTCATTTTCTTCGATATTTTCCAACCTTAATTCCATATCATGCTCCTAAATAAAGCACCGTTCCCCATGCTATCGCCGAAAGCAGCGATACTATAAATCCCAGTCTTGGAAACAGCTCAAATCTGTCCTTTTCCATAAGCGCCATTATCCCGAGCGCAACTCCCGCAAAACAAAAAACAAAGGCGACAAAGCCCGCCGCGCCCATGCGCTCTGTAGCCTGTCCCCCGTCTTTGATAGCATTAAAAACCGTTGCAAAAAGCCCTGCTGCGGACAATGACCCGCAGACAACAGACATTATCCCCCTGCCCGAATGGCTTTTGCTGGTAAATCTGTAATCTCTGCGCTTAAACATAGTCAGTCTAAAAAAGCAGCCCCGATTTGTTCTGCATAAGCTTTGCTCCGCTTATTAAAAGGAGTACTCCGGATATCACTCCCACACATATCATTACGATACCCACAGAGAGAGCCATTACCCCTGAAAATCCCATTGTCCTGTATGCCTTTTCGTTCCCTTCGTTCATATCATCACCCCGTTTTCTTATTCGGTCGCTCCGTACTGCGCATAATACGCATCTATGGCATTCCTTAAACCGTCATCTATAACAAGTGTTCCGTCAACCTTTTCATTTGAAAGATATTCAATAACATCTGCCATTTTAACTATGGCAGCCGTCTTAAAGCCGTATTTCTCCTCGATCTCCTTCAGCGCGGACTTCTCACCCGTACCCTTTTCCTGCCTGTCCGCCGAGACACACAAGCCGCAGACCTTTCCTCCCTGCGCCTCGATTATCGGAAGGGTTTCCGCTATGGAGGTCCCTGCGGTAGTGACATCCTCTATTATAAGGACGCGGTCCCCCTCTTCTATGGGGCTTCCGAGAAGTATTCCCTTGTCTCCGTGATCCTTTATCTCCTTTCGGTTTGAGGAATATTTAATGTCCTTCCCGTACTTTTCGCTGATCGCCATTGTGGTTGCCACCGTCAGCGGTATGCCCTTATATGCCGGCCCGAAAAGCACATCAAAATCCAGACCGAAATTATCGTTAATTGCCTGAGCGTAATATTCACCCAGTCTCCTTAACTGTCCGCCTGTCCTGTAAAAGCCGGTATTTATGAAAAACGGAGTCTTTCTGCCGCTCTTGGTCACAAAATCCCCGAACTTGAGAACCGTACAGTCCAGCATAAATCTGATAAATTCTTTTTTATAATCTTCCATAGCCGCAGTCCTTATACATTATCATTAATATCCTTTTTCATATCCAGCACCGCCTGCCTTGAGGCATCGGCAAATTCCTCCTGTGAGAACTTATCGCTGTAGGGTGCCTTCTGATATGCCGCGATGATCCCGCGCGAGGAATTGATTATGGCGCCAAGCCTGTTCTTATCGAAAAATCCCTTAAGGTCTTTTCCCGAAGCTCCCTGAGCCCCGTAGCCCGGCACAAGTATGAAGGTTTCGGGCATAAGGCGCCTTAAGCGCTCACCCTGCTCGGGATAGGTGGCTCCCACTACGGCACCCACATTACTGTAGTCGCCTTCGATGGAGTCTTTTCCCCATTCCTTTACCTTCTCGGCAACCCATTCATAAAGCGGCCTTGCGTCGATCTTTCTGTCCTGAAATTCACCGCTTGAAGGATTTGAGGTCTTTACCAGCACAAATATTCCCTTGTCGTTTGCCTTGCAGACATCCGCAAAGGGCTTTACCCCGTCCGTCCCGAGATACGGATTGACCGTGGCAAAATCCTCGTCAAACACGGGAACCTCGCTGTCTCCTATCCTGATCTTTCCGAGATGAGCGGTCGCATACGCTTCGGAGGTGGAGCCAATATCGCCCCTTTTTACATCCCCGATAACTATAAGCCCTTTTTCATGGCAGTAATCCACGGTCTTCTTATAAGCCTCAAGTCCCGGGATTCCGAACTGCTCATACATCGCTATCTGCGGCTTAACCGCAGGGACAAGATCGTATATCTTATCCACTATCGCCCTGTTAAATTCCCATACAGCCGCAGCCGCACCTTCAAGCGTCTCGCCCTTTTCCTCAAACGCCTTTTTCTTAATGCTTTCGGGGATCATCCTAAGGGTGGGGTCAAGCCCTGCCACAATGGGTGCTTCCTTTTTAATTATCTCATCTATCAGTCTTTTTATCATGCTGATTATACCGTCGCCAATTCTTTACTTTTTTCGTTTACAAACTTCTTTATCGCGGATGCGTTTGCTATCTTTAATATATCACTTCCGTTTACGATCACAAGCGTAGGCGCCTGCATTACCCCGTACTTCTTTGTAAGCTCGGTGTTTTCCTCCGCATCTATCTCCACATACTTAAAGTCGTTTAACAGACGCTTTACGAGCTTGCAGTTCGGACAGGTCTTTGTGGTAAACAGATATGCCATATTTTCAACAGGCTCGATCCTTACGTCTATATCCTCCGCTCCGTTCTGTCCCTGAGTCTTTGATAAGGTGACAAGGCTTGCGGTAGGCTTTTTTAAGCAGCTTTTTTCAATATCGTACAGTTTTCTGTCCTCGTACTCCTGCGCCTTGCCGTCGTTCCAGTTCGATACCGGTCTGTAATAGCCGGTGATCCTGCTGTAAACCTCGGTTGCCTTGCCGCAGTGAGGGCAGGTCTTCTGCTCGCCGTTTAGATACCCGTGATCCCTGCATATGGAATATGTGGGCGAAAGGGTATAATAAGGCAGCTTGTAATTATCCGAAATGGTCTTGACGAGATTTGCCGCAGCCTTCCAGTCGGGAAGCTTCTCACCCAGAAATGCGTGGAATACGGTACCCGAGGTATATAAGGTCTGCAGCTCATCCTGTATGTCAAGAGCATCGAATATATCGTATGTGTAGCCCACCGGAAGATGCGACGAATTTGTATAATAAGGTGTCTCGCCCGGCTTTCCGGCAGTCTTTATGTTCGGATACTGCTTCTTGTCATGCTTTGCGAGGCGGTAAGCGGTACTCTCTGCGGGAGTCGCCTCAAGATTATAAAGGTCCCCGTACTTTTCCTGATAATCCTTGAGCCTCTCCCTCATATGGTTTAAGACCTTCTTTGTAAATTCCTGGGTCTTCTTTGAGGTAAGATCCTCTCTTAACCAGTTTGCGTTCAGTCCGACCTCGTTCATTCCCACAAGGCCTATCGTGCTGAAATGATTGTTAAAGGTGCCGAGATATCTCTTCGTATACGGATAAAGCCCCTCGTTTAAGAGCTTCGTGACCACGTCTCTTTTTACCTTTAACGACCTTGCAGCTATATCCATCTGATGGTTGAGTCTTCTGAAGAAGTCATCCTCGCTTGATGAAAGATATGCTATCCTCGGCATATTTATCGTAACTACTCCTATCGAGCCCGTTGATTCGCCGGACCCGAAATAGCCTCCGCTCTTTTTCCTGAGTTCCCTTAAGTCAAGCCTTAAGCGGCAGCACATCGAGCGGATATCCGAGGGCTCCATATCTGAGTTTACATAATTCGAGAAATACGGCGTGCCGTATTTGCTGGTCATTTCAAATAACAGGCGGTTGTTTTCCGTATCGGACCAGTCAAAATCCTTTGTTATCGAATAGGTGGGGATCGGATACTGGAATCCTCTTCCGTTCGCGTCACCCTCTATCATGGTCTCGATAAACGCCTTGTTGACCATGTCCATTTCCTTTTTGCAGTCCTTGTAGCAGAAATCCATTTCCTCACCGCCGACAATGCAGGGAAGCTCGGCAAGGTCCTCCGGCACGGTCCAGTCAAGCGTGATATTGGAAAACGGTGACTGGGTGCCCCAGCGTGAAGGGGTATTTACACCGTACACGAACGACTCCACACACTGCTTTACTTCCCTGTATGAGAGATTGTCGGTTTTTACGAAAGGAGCCAAATATGTGTCGAATGATGAAAACGCCTGTGCACCGGCCCATTCATTCTGCATGATGCCCAGGAAGTTCACCATCTGATTGCATAAGGTGGATAAATGCTTTGCGGGAGCAGATGATATCTTTCCGTTGATACCGCCGAGGCCCTCTTTTATGAGCTGCTTTAAGGACCATCCCGCGCAGTACCCCGTAAGCATGGAAAGATCATGTATATGGATATCGCAGTTTCTGTGCGCATCCGCTATTTCGGGGTCATAGATCTCGGAAAGCCAGTAATTTGCGGTAACGGCTCCGGAATTTGAAAGGATGAGCCCTCCCACGGAATAGGTGACCGTGGAGTTTTCCTTTACTCTCCAGTCCTCAACCTTTACATAGGAATTTACCACATCACGATAGTTCAGGATCGCGGCATTCATATTTCTTACTTTTTCACGCTGCTTGCGGTAAAGGATATATGCCTTTGCCACATCGGTGAAGCCTGCCTGTGTCAGAACATTCTCGACGGAATCCTGAATATCCTCAACAGTGATCCTGTCGTTTACGATCTTGTCCTGAAAATCCGCGGTAACGCGGAGTGCGAGCAGATCGATGATATCGTTATTGTACTGCTTCTCGCAGGCAACAAATGCCTTCATTATCGCATCATTGATCTTGGTAAGATTAAAGTCCGCCTTTTGCCCGTCTCTTTTGATCACACTGAACATACGTGCATACCCTCCCGTAACTTATGTCAACCCGACGTCTGCGCACGCTCAACTCAATTTTCAAATATAAAAAATCAAAAAAAGTTGTCTGAATTGAGAAATGCGTAAACACGCTGACATATTAAACATTTTGGAATGACTTCTCATCCCGTTATTGCGATTCTAACATCAGATTGTGGTGAAGTCAAGTTGTATACACAATATCTTGTGGATTATTATGTTAAGTGTTTATGTTGAACTCTAAGCCAGTCAGCCCATTTTTCAAGGCCCTCTCCCGTCTTTGCGCTTACCGGAAATATACTGATCCCGGGATTTCTCATCTTAATGTTTTCGATACACTTATCCATATCAAAATCAAAATAGGGAAGCACATCGATCTTATTTATAAGAACCGCTGCGCAGACCTGAAACATAAGCGGGTATTTTAAGGGCTTGTCGTCTCCTTCGGGCACGGAAAGGATCATGACATTCTTTTCGGCCCCGGTATCAAACTCGGCCGGACACACTAAATTTCCCACATTTTCAAGCACGGCTATATCAAGATCGTCACAGTTAAGCTCCTTAAGTCCCCTTTCGGTCATGCCCGCGTCAAGATGGCACATACCGCCCGTATGAAGCTCTATGGCCTTTACTCCTGTCTGCGCGATCCTTTTTGCATCCACATCGGAGTCGATATCGGCCTCCATCACACCGATACGAAGGTCATCCTTTAACAGCTCTATGGTCCTTAACAGCACAGAGGTCTTGCCGCTTCCGGGAGAAGACATAAGATTCAGCAGAAACACTCCCTTTTCCCTGTTCTGCTTTCTTAATCTTTCCGCCTCCCTGTCGTTGCTTTCAAAAATGCTTTTTTTAACCTCGATCACCCTGACCGCGTCCATACAAAAATCTCCTTTGTGACCTTTTTACGCTGTTATCAGCACATTTATCTGGTATTTAAGAATCCGTTCTCCCGGATAGCAGCTTCATCTGCCGGATATTCCTTAAGATACTCCTTCATAAGTACCTTTGCCTGCTCAAAATTCGCAAGATACTCATAAGCCACTATTCGGTTGTATTTCAAAGTCTGCTCATATTCGTTATCCGGCACCGAAAGCCCCTGCTCAAACGAAGATAATGCACCCTCATAATCCCCCATCTCAAGGCAGCACAGCCCAAGCTGGTTGCAAATCTCTATATCGGTCGGATTTTCCTCAAGATATGTCCTGTAAAGCGACGCTGCGTAATTGGTATCACCGAGCGCCTCATAGGTCCTTCCCAGATACAGTGTCACCCCGCCCTTTGCGCCCTCATTCCTTGCGCTCTCCAGCGCGTTTTTTGCCTGTTCGTACTCGCCCTGGCAGTAATACAGCTTGCCCTTCTGGAGACTTGTAAGCTTGGTGCTTATCTCCATCGCATCCTTTAAGTATTTATTTCCCTCATCCTTCATACCTGCGGAATTCAGGCATTCGTAGATCTCTATATAAAGATCCGGATCATCCTTATCGATCCTGACGGCACGGTTAAAATCCGCAATGGCATTATCCGTCTCGTTTAAGCGAAGCTCGGTCTTTCCCCTTTGCAGAAATGCATCCGACTCCTCCGGATAAAGCCCTATTATGGCCGAATAGGTATCCTTGGCATCCGAAAAACAGCCGTTTCTGTACTGTGCTACTGCAAGATAATAGGATGTATCCTTATCCTGAGACTTCACATAGCCCTTATTGTAGGAAAGAGACTCAAGAAATTCCTCCGTAGCCTCATCATAGCGGGCAAGCTCCATCAGGGCGATGCCCCTGACCCTGTGCAGATCCTCCTTATTTTCACCCTTTTCACCGGCCTTTTCCAGAAAATCCATCGCGTTTTCATATTCTCCGTTCAAAACTGCCGTCACTGCCAGATCTATATTTTCATGACTCTTTGAAAAACCGCATGCCGTAAACATGAGACACGCGGAAATAAGGCCGAAAATAAAAGCTTTCTTCATCATTTTATCATCCCTTTTCATAGACCCTGTAGCAGTCCTTTCCGGCTTCCTTTGCCACATAAAGCGCATCATCCGCCGCCTTGTATAAGCTGTCGTAATCCTCGCCGTCCCTGCCGTAATAGGCTATCCCTATCGAGCAGCTTATATTCACGGATACCCCGTTTTCGGTGATGGTCCTTTTAATCCTTGAATTGAGCCTGCCGGCTCTCTCCTCGGTTATGCCCGGAGTGGTGTATTTCATAAACACCATGAACTCGTCTCCGCCCATCCTGCCTACAAAATCCGAATCCCTGAAGGTATCCTTAATGGTGCTTGCGACAAATTTTATGACATCGTCTCCGCTCATATGCCCGAGATTATCGTTTACCCCCTTGAAATTATCGGTATCTATCATAAGCAGGGCGTGACAGGCATTGATATCGCAGGTCTTTAAATAATCCTCCACCTCCGACTGCATCGTGGTCTTATTTAAAAGACCCGTCATGCCGTCGCGCTCAACCTGTGCCTTAAGCTCCTCATGCTGCCTTTTTTCCACCGTAATATCCTTTTCCGAGCCGACTATCCTCGTTATCCTGTTATGCTGCTCAAAGGATGCGTAGTTAAGCCTGAACCAGACTATATCCCCGTTATCGTTTGTCGAGCGGTACTCCACCACTCCCTTAAGCGGCTCCGAAAAGGCCTTTTTTAACGCCGATTCAAAGGTGGGATAATCCTCTTCAAAGATCATCGCCTTTATCAGATTATTTTTCCTGCAGTCCTTTATTATAATGCGGTTTCCGTCCGCATCCTTTCTTGAAGTGGTGAGGACGTCCTCATTCACATCGTAATCATACTGGGTGTTATCCGCCGCCTCCTCTATAAGCTTGTAGCGCTCAGTTTCGATATAGAGCTTTTCGGTGATCTCACTAAGCTGCTGCTGGACAAGCTTTTCGGTGGTCACGTCACTTATGACCACATAGAACTTGCGGCTTCCGTCCTCATTTATAAGAAGCTTCCCCTTATGGATGATCCACATGATATTATCCATAAGATCCCGCACCCTGTATGTCAGCTCCACCGTATCAAAGAAGCTTATCTGGTTTTCTATCATCTCGCGGACGGAGGCTCTGTCACCCTTATACACAAACAGCTCAAAGCTGTTATAGTAATGCTCCCTGAACTGCTCCATCGTGCATTGAAAAATGGAAAGCACGCCTTCACTTATAAAGTCGAACTTTCCCGTATCGGCATCATACGAAAAAACACCTCCCGGAATATTATCAAGGAGTACCTTAAGCTCAAGCTTCGTCTGCGCAAGCTCTTTCCTAAGCTCTTTTTCCGTTTTGGACTCTTCGTTATTCTGTTCTGTCTCCTGTCTGTTCAATACAGTCCCCTCGAATGTGGATTTTCAGAGCCTTTGATGCAGATCAAAAGGCGAATGTCACGGATAAATCCGTTTCCTGTAAATTGTAAAACAAAGCATTATTTATGTCAATCAACTTAAATGACAGCTGTCACGCGCTCTTTTCCACCTTTGCAAGCTTGGCAGCCTGATCTGCCGCGATCAGCGCATCAAGGATCTCCTGCAGATCTCCGTTCATTATATCCTCTATCCTGTAGAGCGTAAGCTTTATCCTGTGATCCGTAACGCGCCCCTGCGGGAAATTATAGGTGCGTATCTTTTCCGACCGGTCCCCCGTCCCGATCTGTGATCTTCTCTCCTCCGATTCGGCATCCTGTTTTTTCTGAAGCTCCAGATCGTAAAGCTTGGATCTTAACAGCGCAAACGCCTTTGCCTTATTCTGTATCTGCGACTTTTCCGTCTGGGAATAAATGACGATCCCCGTGGGGTAATGAGTAAGCCTCACCGCGGAATCCGTTGTATTTACGCACTGTCCGCCGTTTCCGGAAGCCCTCATCACATCGATCCTTATATCCTTTTCGTCTATCTGCACATCCACGTCCTCCGCCTCGGGCATAACCGCGACCGTAATGGTGGAGGTATGTATCCTGCCGCCGGATTCGGTCTCGGGCACCCTCTGTACCCTGTGTACTCCCGATTCGTATTTCATAACGGAATATGCACCGTCACCCCTTATCATAAAGGAAACGTTTTTCATGCCTCCTATTCCGGTGTCCTCACACTCTATGGTCTCCACCTTCCAGCCCCGGCTTTCGGCATAATGCACATACATCCTGTAGACCTCTGCGGCAAAAAGCGCCGCCTCGTCCCCTCCGGCACCTGCCCTGATCTCCACAATGATATTTCTGTCGTCATTTTCATCCTTTGGAAGCAGCAGTATCTTAAGCCTGTTTTCAAGCTCGGGAACCCGGCTTTTTGCCACCGAAAGCTCCTGCCTTGCAAGCGCCTTCATCTCCTCGTCGCTTTCCTCCCCGATAAGCTCAAGCGCCTCGTCTATATTTTTAAGGTTGCTCTTGTAATCCCTGTAGGCCTCCACCACAGGCGCGAGCACAGCCTGCTCCTTCATAAGCTTCATATAGCTTTTGCTGTCGTTTGCAGCCTCGGGCTGTGATGCGATCTTCAATATCTCTTCATATTTTTTTTCTATATCCTCTACCTGTTCAAACATATCATCACCCTTTCGTTCCCCGAATAATCTTTAAGTATCCGGATATCCCTGTAGCCCTTTTCCTCAAAGATCCCCCTTACCTCATCTCCCTCGTCATAACCGATCTCCAAAAAAAGCCTTCCTTCCCTTTTAAGATATTTATGCGCTTCATCGGCTATCCTTCTGTAAAAGTCAAGTCCGTCATATCCTCCGTCAAGAGCCGTGCGGGGCTCATGGTCCTTAACCTCCTCCTCAAGCCCGTCTATTTCCTCACTCCTTATATAAGGCGGGTTTGAAGCTATGTGATCAAAGGTCCCCCCGATGCTTTCAAACAGGTCGCTCTTCACAAACTCTGCATTTCCGTGCAGTTTTTCCTCATAAATAAGCTTGTCCCTGTTCCTTACCGCTACTTTAAGGGCTTCCTCTGAAATATCGGCACCCACGCCCTCTATATCATTTTTGTAACACATGAGCGAAAGCAGGATGCAGCCTGTGCCTGTACACATATCAAGCACTCTTGAGCCATCATCGACATATTTCATCATTTCTTCCACAAGAAATTCCGTATCAAACCGCGGTATAAGTACACTTGGGTTTACATAAAATTCCAGCCCCATAAAATCCGCAAAACCCACGATCTGCTGCAGAGGAATCCTTAAGCACCTCTTTTCAATATACCCTCGATAGACCTCCTCCGCTTTTTCCTCTACGGGATCGTCACCGTGTACAAGTATATATGTCCTGTCCTTATTAAGCGCATGCTGCAAAAATAACGAAGCATCCGTCTTATGGTCCCGGATGCCCGCTTCCTTAAGCCTTTCATTGCCGTAAGAGAAAAGCTCATTGACTGTCACTTTCATCCTTTGCACCGTCTGTGAAATTATTCCTCAGATACTCCCTCCAGTCAAATACAGCCTCGACCGAGCGTATCCCGACCTCTATCATCTTTTCATCGGGCTCTGAGGTGGTAAGGCGCTGCATCCAGAGTCCCGGCGCGCTAAGAGCCCTTATCACCGGCGAAGTGCTCCTGCCTGCCGCCCTTATGAATTCATAGGACACCCCGGCTATCACCGGTATGAGCACCAGTCTTAATACCACCCTTAAGATCTTCGAGGGTGTCTGGATAAAGGCAAAAAAGATTATGGACACCACCATCACATAAAGCAGAAAGCTGGTGCCGCACCTCCTGTGCTCTCTTGAGGAATTCTTCACATTCTCAACATTTAACGGTCTGCCGGACTCGATGCAGTTAATGCACTTATGCTCGGCTCCGTGATACATAAAAACCCTTCTTATATCCTCCATCAGCGAGATAAGTCTGATATAAGCCACAAATATCACTATCCTTATCACGCCCTCGATCAGCGAAAGCACTATCCTGTTTTTTACAAGCCCCGCAAAAAGCTGTGATATATAATAAGGAAGCACCATAAAAAGCCCGAGTGCAAGGACTATCGCAACTATCATTATAACGGCGTTAAGTGCTCCCTCTCCCGAGCTCTTCTTCTTTGCGTCATCGATGCTTATCACCTCATCCGCCGGCAGCTCCTCATCCTTTTTTTCCTCATCCTCCATATAGATATCGGAAGAGAAATTAAGCGTGGAAAGCCCGAGTACGAGCGA
>JAGBOJ010000006.1 GCA_017633935.1 Lachnospiraceae bacterium
ACACGGACGGTGTTCCCGAGGCAACCGATAAAAATAATCAGCTGTACGGGGATGAAAGGCTGATAAATGCCTTAAATACAGATCCCGGAGCTGATGCCGAAAATCTCTTAAGGATCGTAAGAGAGGATATGGATAAGTTTGTGGGGGATGCCCCGCAGTTTGATGACATCACGATGTTAGGCTTCAGGTACTTCGGACCGCAGAAATAATTCACGTTTCCTTTCGATCATTTTATCGATCCCGGCGATATACTGGTCCACAAGCTTGAAGTTTGCGCTCCTCTTACAGTCTCCGTTTGCGTAAACTCTCTTGCTTATGGCACCGGCGCCGAGAGCCAGTATATCCTGTACCTCTTCATTTATGAGTATATTATAGACACCGTATTTCATATCCCGTGCAAAACCCGTATTTTCCAGATTCCCCGACATATTTTTCTGTCTGTAGAGGTAATACGGCTTCATATCCATTTTCAATGCGCCTTTAACAGCCTCGTCCATCATTTCACCGGTATCCCCGGCTATACCGGTACCGTTTTTTTCTATCCAGTCTCCCATGGCCGATGCACGCTTTAAGGCAAGGGAATGTACGGTCAGATTATCCGGCTGCAGCTTATAAAGCTCATCCATCGTTATCCTTACTTCATTTACGGTCTCCGTGGGAAGTCCGAGTATCATATCCATATTTATATTATCGAATCCCTCATCGCGCGCCATAAAAAAAGCTCTTCTTACATCCTCCGGAGAATGCAGTCTCCCTATCACCTTAAGCGTATTTTCATTCATGGTCTGCGGATTTACCGAAATCCTTGTTATCCCGTATCTTTTCATCACACGAAGCCTGTCCCTGCTTATCGTATCGGGTCTGCCGGCTTCAAGACTGTATTCCTTAATATTCGCCATATCAAAATTGGCGCTTATACATCCCAGTAATTCATTCAGCTCATCAGACGTGAGCGTGGTCGGAGTCCCGCCTCCTATATAAACAGTCTCAAGCCTCCGGTCAACAAAAAGCCTTCCCGCACCCTCTATCTCCTTAAACAGCGCTTTAAGATAGTCCTTAACAACCGTTCTGTCCTTTCCGATCCGGTTTGAAGTAAAGGAGCAGTACAGACAGGTAGTCGGGCAGAAGGGAATATCTATATAAAGGCTGTAGCCGTCCGGGTAAAGTCCGGATACAATGCTTCTTTCCCTGTTTGCGATATCCACACAAAGCTGCGCTTTTTTATCGCTGATATAATATTTCTCCTTCATATCAGCGATCACGGCATCATCCTTCATCCCCCTCATCAGGCGCTCCATAGCCATCTTTACGGGTCTTATCCCCGTAAGCGCTCCCCACGGAAGGTTTTTCCCAGTTCTTTTTGAAAGCTCCCTGTAAATGAGCCGCTTTAATTCATCCCTGTCGTTTTCCGGCACTTTAAAGACCGGAGACTCATTATCCATATGATAAATAAGACAGGGATCATCCTGCCTTTCGATCTCGACTATCTTTACATCCTCGGCCGGATAAAAGGCCTTTGTAAGAGAATGTATGTCGTATTCGTTTTTTCCCAGACTGCTTTCTATAACGATCATTGTATCAAAATCTGCTCCAGAATTTTTTAACGGCATCTGTCCCGGCTCTGTCTATCATCCCGATATCACTCCATTCCTTCGGAAACATTGCCGTATATTCGGGATTCTTAAATCTCTCATCCATCAAGACCACTATTCCGGTATCATTTTCGGTGCGGATCACTCTCCCCGCAGCCTGAAGTACCTTATTCATTCCGGGTATCCTGTAGGCGTAATCAAAACCGTCCATATCCGCCATGTCAAAATATCTCCTCAGGATCTCTCTTTCGGTACAGACCATCGGTAATCCGGTCCCTACTATGATCGAACCTATAAGGCTCTCCTCGGTAAGATCTATCCCCTCGGAAAAAACTCCGCCGAGCACGCAAAAGCCAACAGTTGTTATATTGTCATCCTCAATCTCTATATCATATGTTATAATATCATCAGTGATATCTCTTTCACTCCCGTGTTTATCGAAGTTTTCTAAAAATTCCACCCGTTCTTCTTCCGTCATGTTCCTGCCTTGCATAAGGCATATTATATCATCCGTTTTTATTTTGTGGTAAAACGAATAAACCTCCTCCATAAAATTATAGGAAGGGAAAAACACCATATAATTACCTTTGTGCAGGCTCACCACGGCGTTTATCCCTTCGGCGATCTTCCTGTATTCACTTCCCGATCTGCGGTTATACTTTGAGCTTACGTCTCCGGCTATATATACGCCCAGCTTTCCGGGATCAAACACGGAGCGGGCATAAACCGCGTAATCATTTCTGTCTCCCGTCAAAAGATCCATATAATATCTCACGGGAAGGAGAGTTGCCGAAAAAAGCACGGTTCCGACCGCCTTTTCAAAGCATTTCATAAGATTTTCAGACGGATCTGTGTTAAACAGGTTCAGCATAAACCTTCCGTCCTCCGAATACTCGCTGTAAACGGTATATTTTTCGTCAAGCCTGTCCGCCGTGTCAAGAAAAGTCCTGATATTAAAATAAAACTGCTCTATTGTCTCGTCATTTAGCGGCTGCTCCTTTATTACATCCTCATAAGTCCCGGCAAATCTCTCACAGGACAGTATAAGTCCGGAAATATCTCCGGTTGTATGCACAATGTACTTATCCCCGGAGGCTCCCTCAAGCCTGTCAAGCTGCCTTTTTATGGCCTTTATCCTGCTGTCTAAAACCCTGCTCTTATCCTTGAGCCTCTTTCCGGCTTCTTTAACATCCTCTTTTACAAGGCAGGCACTGTACATCTCCCTTCCTCTGTCCACAAGATTATGCGCCTCATCGACCAGAAATATATACCTCCCTACTGCAGCCTCCCCGAAAAACCTTTTCAGGGCCGCCCTCGGATCGAACACATAATTATAATCACATATTATTCCGTCACAGAAAAGTGACACATCCAGAGCCATTTCAAACGGACATACCCTTTTCTTATCCGCATGGCTCTTTATCCTTTCTGTCGTGATCTCATCCGTTGTCGTAAGCAGCTCATATACCGCATCATTTATCCTGTCAAAATGTCCCTTCGCATAGGGACAGGCTTCCGGATTGCATTCCGGCTTTGGCAGCACGCACATTTTTTCTTTCGCAATGATGTGTACCGTCTTAAATTTAAGACCGGCATTTCTTAAAAGACCGTATGCATCAATGGCTGCGAGGGCTCCGGCATTCTTTGCGGTAAGATAAAATATCTTCTCGGCCCTTTCTTCCGCTACAGCCTTCACTGACGGAAAGATCACGGATAATGTCTTTCCCGTTCCGGTAGGAGCCTGAAGAAACAGTCTTTTTTTATGATATATTGTCCTGTAAACATACTCAGCCAGCTCTTTCTGCCCCGGCCGGTATTCATAGGGAAATTCCGTCTGACGGATGGAAATATCCCTCGCCTCGTTCCATTTGATCTGAAACTCAGCCCATTTTTTATATTCATCAATAACGCCTGTAGACCATTCTGACAACTCTTCGAAGGTGTACTCGGTCTCAAAATATCGTATGTTATCATCCCTCAATCCACAATAGGTCATCCGGACACCAACTCGTTCAAGAGTGTTATTTAATGCCACTATATAAGCATAGCATTTAGCCTGGGCAAAATGTACTGGTACCGGTTCTTCGAGCTTTTCGACATCGGCATAGGTGCCTTTGATTTCATCCACCGTTATATAACTATTGTTATTTATAATACCGTCAGCGCGTCCGGATACCTCGATCACATAGTATCCACAATCAATTTCAATAACAAGTGGTACCTCCGATGTATAATCCGTTCCCTGACTGCCCTGTATCCTGCGGTGGATCCTGGCACCCTGTAACATAGCATCGGCGGTATTTACATACCGCCTGTTATCTATATCCCCGCTTCTGAGGATAAACTCCACTAATTGTCTGACCGATATTCTGATCTTTTTCACAGGAGATTGATCCCTGCTCTTTCCGCTTCCCTCTCATCCTCCGGTTTCCATATCGAAGACTGCACTTCACCGACGTGAGCTTTTCTCAGGAAATACATACATATCCTTGACTGCCCGATACCTCCGCCGACAGTATAAGGAAGTTCACCCTTAAGCAGTGCCTTCTGGAAGTCGAGTTCGGCTCTTTCTTCGCATCCTGCTGCTTTCAACTGTCTCATAAGTGCATCCTCATCCACTCTTATTCCCATTGAGGATATTTCAAAAGCCATTCCGAGCACTCTGTAATATACTATTATATCTCCGTTAAGGCTCCAGTCGTCATAATCCGGTGCTCTGCCGTCATGCCTTTCTCCGGATCTTAATTTATCTCCTATCTGCATCACGAAGATCGCGCCCTTTTCCTTTGAATATTCAGTCTCTCTCTCCTTGGGAGTCTTACCGGGATACATATCCTCAAGCTCCTGCGTTGTCACAAAGGTTATATCATCGGGCAATACGGGCTTGATATAGGAATAATGTCTGGACATATGATATTCGGTCTTTTTTATCGCTTCATACACAAGCCTTACTATCTTTTTGAGAGTCCCGGTATTTCTTTCAGACTTATCTATTATCCTCTCCCAGTCCCACTGATCCACATAAATGGAATGAAGATTGTCCGTATCCTCATCTCTTCTTATGGCCGTCATATCGGTATACAGCCCCTCTCCGCGCTCAAAGCCGTATCTTTTAAGCGCAAATCTCTTCCATTTAGCCAGAGAGTGGACTATCTCCACGTAATCACCGGTTTCCCTTATATCAAAGCCTACCGGTCTTTCCACGCCATTTAAGTTGTCATTCAATCCAGAAGATGGCTTTACAAAAAGCGGAGCCGAAACCCTCGTAAGATTCAACTCTGCAGATAGTGCCCTTTCAAAATAGTCTTTAACATCCTTTATGGCATTTTCCGTCTCCCTGATATTCAGAGCACTCTTATACCCTTCGGGTATTATGATCGCACACATCCTTATTAATCTCCTCCGATAAAAAAATCAGTATCCGTACCTTTCCCTGTAATTTACCATGACAGTAATTCATATCCGTCTTCCGTAACCACAAGCTGCACTTCCCACTGCGCCGAAAGACTGTCATCATCCGTATACACCGTCCAGTCATTATCCGCATCTATGAATATATCCGCATTTCCCATGTTCACCATAGGCTCTATCGTAAAGCAAAGCCCCGGCACCATAAGCATTTCCGTCCCGGGCTTTGACACATAGCTTACCCACGGCTCTTCATGGAAATCAAGCCCGACTCCGTGCCCGCCTATCTCCCTTACAACGGAATATCCCTTGGATCTGCAGAATTCATTGACAGCCGACCCCATATCGCCCAAAAACCTCCACGGCTTTACGGCATTAAGTCCAACCCTTACAGCTTCATGCACGTCCTCCACAAACTGCCTTGTCTTATCATCCACATTTCCGATGATAAACATTCTTGAACTGTCCGAATAATATCCGTCAAGGATCGTGGAGCAGTCGCAGTTGATTATATCCCCGTCCATAAGTATGTCGGCATCCGAAGGGATACCATGGCACACCTGCGAATTGATGGAAGTACACACACTCTTCGGAAATCCCTCATAATTAAGCGTGGCAGGAATGCCCCCCATCTCTTTTGTGATCCTCGACACCCAGTTATCGATCTCCTGAGTGGATATCCCCGCTCTTATATGCTCACCTATATAATCGAGACACGCCATATTTATTACGGCACTCTTCTTTATACCCTCGATCTGCTCCGGAGTCTTGATAAGCTCGTGTCCCGGAACCTTATGCCCTCTTCTCCTGTACTCATTTATCCTGTCGTCAAAGTCCATGTGGCAAACCTTGTATTTTTTGCCGCTTCCGCACCAGCACGGACTGTTTCTGCCGATGATCATGTTGATTTACGTCCTTTCTTATAAAACATTATCCTCTGTTTCCCGCGCGTCTTTTAGCCGTATCCTTTTTAAGAAAGCAGATACATCCCGTAACCGCCGAAACAGCGATATATACTATCGATGTGACAAGTATCTTCGGCATATTTCTGGTCGCAAAAAACTGCAGAGTCGTAAACTGCGGTGTTATCAGAAGCGTATCCTTTATCCACTTAAATCCTCCTATGGAGAAAGGCTCGGCACCAAAGATCATGATCAGCCTTTCCAATACTATCACCAGACCAAAATAGGCCGCATAAGCGACCCTTTTATCATAAAACATAAACAAAAACATATTTGCGATTGTTATTCCCGTCATAAATAACGGAAACGCATATACCAGATCAAGCGCAAAATCCCGTATCACGGAAGCTTCCATTTCCCCTGCGCTCATCTGAAAAAGGAATGATATTCCCAAAAATAACACAAATGCCGCCGCCACGTATAAAAGAAGCACGATATAACAGGTGATAAGCTTTCCGAAATACATCTGATACCGCCTGAGACCCATATTCGCCCTGTTTCTGAGATACGGATCGGGGTATGTTTTTCCGAAAACGATATCCGCTATAAAGATCATTGTATAATACGGAACCCAGAAAAAGCCGCCGGCAAACATTATTATATTATATGCATAGGTACCGTCATTCGTACCGTACAGCATATCCCGGAAGGCGATTATCGACAGATTCGCCAGCACACAGGCTGCGATTATGCCGATAAGATAGAATACCGCCTCCCTCCGTCTTAATGACTGTTTCAATTCATTTTGTATATATCTGATCATAATTATTCGTCTACAGCGTAGTTCGGCGCTTCCTTCGTAATATGTATGTCGTGAGGATGACTTTCCTTTAATGAGGCGGATGATATCTTAACAAAGCGACCTTCCTCCTGCAGTGTCTTAATATCGGGTGCTCCGCAGTAGCCCATACCGGATCTTAAGCCACCGATAAGCTGGAACACCGTATCCTCAACGGAACCCTTATAGGCAACCCTTCCTTCCACACCTTCGGGTACGAGCTTTTTGGCACCTTCCTGGAAATATCTGTCCTTGCTGCCGTTTTCCATTGCGGCAATGGAGCCCATCCCTCTGTAAACCTTGTATTTTCTTCCCTGATAAAGCTCAAATTCACCGGGCGCCTCATCACATCCGGCAAATATCGATCCCATCATGCACACCGACCCTCCGGCAGCCAGAGCCTTTGTGATATCGCCCGAATACTTGATACCGCCGTCTGCGATTATCGGTATATCATATTTCTTGGCCGCATCATAGCAGTTCATGATCGCCGTTATCTGCGGCACGCCTATGCCCGCCACAACTCTTGTCGTACAGATAGAGCCGGGTCCGATACCAACCTTTACGGCATCCGCTCCCGCCTTTATAAGCTCCTCTGTAGCCTCTGCCGTAGCCACATTACCCGCAATAACGGGCAGCTCCGGAAACGCATCCTTTATTTTTTTCAAAGCATCTATTACATTCTGTGAATGACCGTGAGCCGAATCCAGCACGATGCAGTCCACCTTGGCCTTAACAAGAGCCTCGACTCTATCAAGTACGTTTGCGGTAATACCCACACCTGCGCCGCAGAGAAGCCTGTCCATCGCATCCTTTGCGGAAAGCGGATATTTTATCTGCTTCTCGATATCCTTGATGGTAATAAGACCTTTAAGGTTCCCTTCATCATCCACAATGGGAAGCTTTTCTTTTCTCGCCTTTGCCAGCACCTTCTTGGCTTCATCCAGCGTAATGCCTTCCTTTGCGGTAATGAGGTTCTGCGAGGTCATGCAGTCTTTGATCTTCTTTGTAAAATCCTCTTCAAATTTCAGATCGCGGTTCGTGATTATCCCGACAAGCTTTCTGCCTTCCGTGATCGGCACCCCCGATATCCTGAATTTTGCCATAAGATCATCCGCATCCCTAAGCGTATGCTCCGGAGACAAAAAGAAAGGGTCCGCTATTACGCCGTTTTCGGACCTTTTTACCTTGTCAACCTCGTCAGCCTGCTCCTCGATCGTCATGTTCTTGTGAATGATACCTATGCCGCCCTGCCTTGCCATCGCTATAGCCATACGGCTTTCCGTGACCGTATCCATTCCCGCACTCATCATAGGTATGTTAAGCTTAATCTGCTTTGTAAGCATCGTATTCAGCTTTACCTCATTAGGTACAACCTTTGAATACGACGGCACCAGCAATACATCATCAAATGTAATTCCCTCACCGATAATCCTGCTCATTCATTCACTCCTTTCTTAATCTCTCCGTTTTCCCGATTCTTCCTATTTATAAAAAGTCTTTCTGGGGAAATGATTTTTAATGGCATTTATCATCTCCTCATTTGGCTCTAAATAAATCTCTTCCACCGTATTGCCGTTACGGACCACCATTATCCATCTGTCCTTACCGGGATCTGCGGATGTATAATCCTTTTTTACGGTCTGCAGATTTTTGTACTCATCCAGCTGATATGCACCCTCTTCGGCAAATATTTCCATTTTTTCAAGATCGTATTCCGCGGCATTTTTTCTTTTTTCCTTTGAAAAGATCTTATCTACCGTAAGAGATTTTGAAACATAAAGATATTCATATTCAACAGACAGCATGGGAAGCGCAAAATAAATGGCAGCACCTCCCGCCACAGCCACTACAAGAAGAAGCGGATTTATAAACAGTCCTCCAAGGACAGCTACCGCCGTAACTCCGTACACCAGACCTTTGATCAGCGCCGATACGGGGCTGCTCTTTTTTGCCACAAGGCATTCCACATACAGATCGTCCATAAACTCCTCCGTTCAGGTCTTTTACTGCTTCCGACCGATGACTTTCCGCAATCCGAAGCCCGACCACAGCTTGATTGCAACAAAGTTATTTCATTATAACACAAAAGCAGTTATAATAAACAAAATTTTTATTTACAAAAGGAGCAGTAATATGACACCCGAAGAGATCAAAGAGCAGAAAAGAAAATTCAGCGAAATGAATTTCAGGCAGAAGGCCGGATATATTTCCTATTATTATAAGTGGCATATCATCATCATCGCCGCGCTTGTTATTTTTCTCGGTTCCTTCGTACACGGGATGCTTACCGAAAAAGAGACCGTATTTCATCTTACAGTGATAAATTCAAATGTCACCGCATTGGATTCCCCACCCCTAATATCCGATTTTTCGCAGAAAGACGGCAGCTTTAACCCCGATAAGGAAGAAATGTCGGCAGAATATCTTACCATGGATCTTTCTTATACGGATGTTACCACCATGAGTACCGATCAGAAGCTGATCGCCATGATAGCCGCCGGAAGCATAGACGGGATGATCGCTCCCGAAGACGTCATAAACAAATATGTTCCTATGGGTGCATATCGGGATCTGAGGGAGTTATTAACGGAAAATGAGCTCTCCGGACTTGAAGAAAAAGGCTTCAAAATCCACTACGCGGACTATAAAGAAAGCGAGGGTAATTCAATAACACATGTTCCTGTTGGGATATATATTTCTGACAGTCCCGTTATTAAATCGGGTTTTCAATCTAATTCCGGAGAGAAGATACCTTATTACGAAAGCTCTCCGAAATCGGAACCGATATATACCGTTATGATAAACTCATCTCACACGGATCGCGCCGTTGACTTTATCCGGTATCTTACAGCCTCCAATTAATAACATATGTGTTTATTAAAATAACGCTTTCGATGAATCACTTTAACATTAAATAATATATGTTATCATTTAAAGTTTACATAATGTCACTTATCGGTTTACATAAAGTATTTTATGGTTTACATAATATTTATCACGTCTTCTGCCGTTTTTACCTCGATTATCTCTATTCCTTTGATTCCTTCGGCACTTTTATGATTGGCTGCAGGGATTATCACAGTCGAAAATCCAAGCTTTTTTGCCTCGTTTATCCTCCTGTCACACATACTCACGGCTCTCACCTCTCCGCTGAGTCCCACTTCCCCGAATGCCACAGTATTTTCATTCACAGGGATATTCTTAAACGAGGAAACCACAGCCATAACTATGCCCAGATCCATTGACGGCTCGTTGACCTTCAGGCCTCCCGCTATGTTCACATAGGCGTCTGATGCCGAAAGCCGCAATCCCACGCGCTTTTCAAGCACAGCCAGAAGCAGGTTAAGCCTGTTTAAGTCCGTTCCTGTAGCCTGCCTCTTTGCGTATCCGAAGTTGGAATCGCACACAAGAGCCTGTATCTCTATAAGCAGCGGTCTCGTGCCCTCTATCGTGCAGGTCACCACATTTCCGCTGGTCTTTGCCTCCCTTCCGGAAAGCATATACTCGGAAGGATTTATCACCTGTCCGAGACCGTTTGCATGCATCTCAAAGACCCCTATCTCATCGGTCGACCCGAATCTGTTCTTAACTGCCCTTAAAAGCCTGTAGCTGCCCCGTATATCGCCTTCAAAGTACAAAACCGTATCAACCATATGCTCTAACACCTTCGGCCCTGCTACGGCTCCTTCCTTCGTCACGTGGCCCACTATGAATATCGTTATGCCCAGCACCTTGGCAAGACGCAGCAGAACACCCGTGGATTCGCGTACCTGCGAAACGGAGCCTGCCGATGCCGATACCATGCTGTTTACCATCGTCTGTATGGAATCCACGATGACTATCTCCGGCTTATTCTTCTCTATTATCTCTGCTATGCTGTCCAGATCGGTGTCACATAAAAGGCTCAGATCGCCCTTGAATTCACCGATCCTCATCGCCCTCAGCTTTATCTGCTTGGCAGACTCCTCTCCGGACACATAAAGCACACTGTGCCCCTTTTCGCTCACATTTCTGCAAAGCTGGAGCAGCAGTGTGGATTTTCCTATCCCCGGATCGCCTCCGACCAGCACAAGCGAGCCTTTAACGATACCTCCCCCGAGTACCCTGTCAAGCTCCTCTATCTCAGAGCTGATCCTGTCTTCTTCATCTATTTCGACCAGATCAAGGCTTACGGGCTGTACCCTTCCCCGGCTGACCCCGCCAGACGCTCCGCTGTTACTATTTTTTTTCAAAAAAACAGGCTCCTCCGTCATGGTATTCCACTCATGACAGGAGGGGCACTGTCCAAGCCATTTTGCCGACTCAAAGCCGCAGCTTTGGCAGAAAAATACGCTTTCCTTTGCTTTTGCCATATAAAATCCCTTTTAAGCCTTCTTTACCTCTACATCAACCACCCCGCAGCCCATAAGCTCCACGCTCATGGAAAGCTTTCCTCCGAGGTTTGTCTTCATCCTGCCCATATCCGCTCCGGCCACAAGTATGTCATACTCTGTATCCGGCTCAAGTCCCACGGTTATCTGGGCATCCTCCGCTCCTTCAACCTTGAATCTAAGTCCTCCGTCGGTACGCACCATATTATTCACGCTTGTCCCCGGGACCGATTCATACACCAGCTCGCCTTCTCTTTCAAGCTTTGTGATCTCCTTAAAGGTCTTGACCTTAAAGCTTTTTCCCTCGTATTTGTAATCCTCAACCTTCTGTTTTGCATCAAGCTCATGGTTGCCAAAGCTTAAGCTTCCGTCTCCTTCAGTATGCAGCAGATCCTTTACAATAGCCATTTTGTCCCCCTTCGGTTAGGAACTGTTACAAAATAACTTGATCATTTGTCTCGTTCAAACGTCCATCTGCTTCTTCAGAAAGCCTCGGCGTAGCCCGCTACGCCTACGTTTTCTTCATCGCATATGAACGCTTGCACTTTGCCAACTGTTCAAGTTATTTATGAACAGTTCCTTAACGCCCAAAGCATTTATATGTTATCTGTTGATCCTACAGTCAAAAGCATCTTCTGACCGTGATATCATCTTTTAAGTATACCACAAAATCCGTTATTTGCACACAGGAATGAGTTTATCATTTTTACAGGTGATCGTCACAACGCTGCCCGCTTTCGCATTCCCTTTAAGCACCTCTTCGGCAAGAGGGTCCTCGATCATATTCTGTATCATACGTCGAAGCGGCCTTGCCCCGTATTTTTTATCCGACCCCTTTTCCACGATAAATTCCTTTGCCTTGGGAGATATCTTAAGGGTTATATCCAGCTCCTCCTTGGCTCTCTTTATAAGATTCTGAGTGAGCAGGGTGACGATATTCTTCATATTATCGTTATCCAGAGTCCTGAATACGATTATGTCGTCTATCCTGTTAATGAACTCGGGCTTGAATATCCTCTTTACCTCGTCCATTACATCGCCCTTCATCTTCTTATAATCGCCCTCGGCATCATTATCCATGTCAAACCCAAGCTTTTTGGGGTCGATTATCCTCTGTGCGCCCGCATTTGAGGTCATGATTATAACAGCATTCTTAAAGCTTACCTTTCTTCCCTTTGAATCGGTGATATGTCCGTCATCAAGCACCTGCAGGAGCACATTGAATATATCGGGATGAGCCTTTTCTATCTCATCAAAAAG
>JAGBOJ010000041.1 GCA_017633935.1 Lachnospiraceae bacterium
AAGGTCTTTTACGAGCCCATGCACCACTGCTTACTTAGGTTTGGTTTTTGTTCGCTACTCTGAATCTTCTTTTTTATTTCTTGGAATCTTCAGGGCTGCATTGCTGTTTATATGTCAAGGTACAACGTCTTTTAAAGACGAACCGGAGAAGGAGGGATTTGAACCCTCGCGCCGCTATTAACGACCTGCACCCTTTCCAGGGGTGTCCCTTCAGCCATCTTGGGTACTTCTCCATAATGACTAAATCTTACATAATATATGTGAAACGCCCGCAAAGTGCTCCGGCAAGCGGAGAGGATGGGATTCGAACCCATGTGCCCTTGCGGACAAACGGTTTTCAAGACCGCCTCGTTATGACCACTTCGATACCTCTCCAATCCCCTTATAATAAGGATTTTAAGCACAAAATCCACGCCCTCGAAAAGTCGGCGCAAATGATAGTTTAACAAAACTGTGCGCCTGTGTCAATAGGAAATTTTAAAAATCTCCTTTTGACTCTGATATCATTTATATAGTATAATCGAACAATGATCAAAAAACTCACAAAAAAACAGATATTTATCCTGCCGGTTATGATAATTATCCTGATAACAGGGATTTTTACCATTGTCTCCGAATACCGCACCGCAAAGGATTACAGCTTTGATCTTTCCGCTTTTACGGATAGAACCGATTCACCTGCCTTTTCTCTTCCTGCCGGAAGCTTCTCGATGGAATTTTTTTATACGACCGGGCACGATCTTCTGGTTTCGCTGCGTCTTGATAATGATAATGTTCAGGACGTGCTCCTCCCATCGTCCGAAGGGTCTTTTTCATATCCGTTCATACTGGATCATCCGACGGACAGGGCAAAGCTTTCATTTTATCCGGATGCTCCGGAGGATTTTAACGTAACAGCCATTACACTGCATGCGGATCATCTTCTTTTTACAGACCCTCTTTTTCATCTTGCAATACTGGTCACAGTCCTTATCCTCTTGGCTGTACTTTCCTTATACATAGATAAGCTGCCTTCCGGTTCAGTTAAAACAATAGCCTTTCTGACCGTTACATGCATCATAGTAAACATTCCTCTTTATATCGGAAAGGGCAGCAATTTCGGCGTGGACACGAGAGTTCATATGCTCCGTATAGAGGGGATCATGACAGGTCTTTTGGATCACCAGCTTCCGGTCATCATCTCTCCCAATTATCTGAATGAATTCGGTGAGCTGTCCTTTCTGTATCCCGACCTTTTCCTCTATCCTTTTGCCCTTCTGCGTCTTTTCGGTGTTTCGATGTTTACGGTATACCGCTTTGCAATGGCTGTTATAAACATATTAACGGTGCTTTCCATGTATTACTCGGCAAAATGCATCTGCAATAACGATAAAGCCGTCTGTGCATCAGTCATCCTGTACACCTTTGAAGCACACCGTCTCAGGATAATGTTTATGAACGGAGCCGGGGCAGGTGCGGGGATAGCTTCTGTATTCATCCCCCTGTGTATCGCCGGATATTATCTGATCCTGACAGAAGAAAAAGGCTCAAAAAACAACAGGGGCTTATATTTACTTGTCTTCGGGATCACCGGAATAATGCAGTCTCACATTATGACCCTCCTGCTTATGGCAGCATTTATCGTGATATTATCTCTCTGCTGTATAAAAACACTGCTTGCCTGCAGATGCGAAAAGCTTCTTATCCTTATAAGAGCCGCCGGCCTGACCCTTTTAATGAACGCAGGGTTTCTTATCATTTTCATAAGATATTATTTTTCGGGTTGGAGCAGCGCGGCTTTACTATGGTCCGATTTTGTCTCATGGCTCCTTACTCCCGCGATGATGTTCACTTCAGCGCAGAGTCTGTTCTATATGATCATGCTCCTCACAACCACTGCCTTGCTTATCAAAAAAAGAGGCTCCGGTTCACCGGCTTACCGCTATGCTCTGACCCTTACGCTTATCTGTACGGTTATTTATATTATGTCAACCACACTGTTCCCTTGGGGCTTTCTTATGGAACATTCTTCCTTTATTTATACTGTTGCAATGTTCATCCAGCAGGCCCACCGTTTCTATACCCTGATCGCAGCTCCCGTGATCATGGCTCCGCTGCTCCTGTTTACAAAGACTGACAGATTGTCCGAAGCAGAAGCAAACAACATTAAGCATAATGGGATCGTTTATAATATATGCTGCAGCCTGGTATGTCTTATCCTTCTTTTCGGGATCTGTGATGAAATGAGAATGTATTTCGGAAATGATCTGCTGCTGCATGATGCGGTAACCGGAGATTATAACTCCGAGCTTCTGTTGGATTATGTACCTTCAGGCACCAACGAGGAAAGTGTAAAATACGATACCGGAACCCTGTCGGATGAAAGCAGTGTGGAGTCACTTTCCTACAGCAAAAGAGGAACCCATATAAATTATTCCTATATATGCCATGCACCCGGAGTATATGCCGACTTCCCCCTGCTCTATTATCCCGGCTATGAGGCTATAGATGAAACCGGAGCTATAATTCCTGTCCGGAAGGGAGAAAACGGACATATTCTTGCCGATCTTAAAGCTGATGACAGCACACATTCTATCAGTCTTGCATTTAAGGTCAGCCGCTTTTATACGATATCATGGCTGCTTTCACTGATCTTTTTATGTGTTGTTATTATCCGTTATTTCAGACTGTTTCATGCCGGAAAGCACTAAGGAGCTGTGCAGAAATCTTTTGTATTTACTGTGAATGGGGGTTAATGCGGCGTAATAACACGGAGCACATTGTTTTCCGGATCATATCCGTACAGAACATCAGTCTCCATTTTTGTGCCATCTCCGAAAAGCTTATCCTCATCGTCGATCATGACCTTCTCATCCTCAGACCGTTTTAAGAAGATAACATACTTTACATCCATATCACGGGCTGTATCAAGTATCTCATCTGCCGAATAGGACTGCCTGTCAATAAGGGACATTACCCTCGATACATACGGCACCCCGCAATAGGCAATCGCCTTTGAACGTGACATATCATCCTTTCCGTCCACAAACAGGACCCCGTCACCGTAATGCATATCCTCACTGAAAACACTTCCTTCTTCCGTCTCAAGCTCATCGATCAGCCTCGTCATTTCCCCGTATTTTGATTCAAATCTGCGCGGGATCCATGCATCCTGCGCAAACGAAAAGTTGATCGTAGCGATCAGCATTGTAACCACGATCAGTTTGAGCTGATTCTTTTTTAATCCCATATTGATAAAAAAGAACAGCGCCGTACACAATATCCCCCCGAAAAATGTTGCAATATATCTTTCATAGCTGGAAAGAGAAAGAGCTTCCCAATCCTCAAAAACAAACAGATAAATATATATCATAACAAGAAGATATCCGACCATCCCGCAGATAACGGCCGTCAGTTCAAGCAGATGTCTTACTCTTTCTTCGCTGTTTTTTATGCAAAGAATACCTATGATAAGAGAGCAGGCAAACATCATCGCGGCTGACATACCGATGACTCCTCCGTTCAGATGCATTACAAAAAGCTCCTTTATAAAGCTTTTTACCGTTACTGCAGCATAATCGGGGAATTTTATTCCCGTGCCGCCATCCATATTGCTTTTCAGGATATTTGACAGGTAGGTGGTATTACCTTTTATCCTGCAGAAGATCTTCCACGAAAAGTAGAAAACAATATTAGAAAGACCTGCAAAAACGATAAAACAAATATTTTTTGCCTTCGGTCTGAAATTTTCTATCGCAAAAACAGCCAGTGCTATGGCTGAAAATATAAGTCCCGTAGTCTTTGACATGGTAAGTACCGTAGTGATCACTGTAAAGCGAACATAGTAAAATGCATCTCTTCTTTTATCGAAAGCAAAGATCAGAGCGTTACCGAACATAAATGTCATTATTATATCCACTCCGAGGCAGTAATACATCTGATATGAACATATCCCCGGGAGAAATATACCGGTCAGAAGAGATGCCGTATAGGACATCATATCCTGCCCGTCTCTTTTCTTAAAAAAAGGAAGCATACACAAGAGCAGGAGAGCGTAATTTACAAAAAACATTGCCGGCTCGCTGAAATGTCCTATAAGCTTGAATACAACAAAATACAAATACTGGATCACAGGAAAATAATCCCGATAGAGTGTACTGCTCATCCATCCGGAAGGCACACCGTTTATGGCATACATATCCTTTGGAAAGATAGCCCAGTAATGCAGATCGTCAAAATTCGTAACCCTCATGTGCCGGCATACAACTGCCGACAGCACGAGCAGAATGATAAATATCCAAAAGCCGGGTGCCTTCAGCCTGTAAATTGCATCATAATAAATCTTCTTTAAAGACCCTGTCCTGCGTTTTGTCATAAAAATAAAAATGATACAGCCGGATATCACATATAATGCCAGAAACAGACGGACATGGGATATCACCCCCGCAATGCCCGCAATATATAAAAGCAGCATAAATATACCGGTCACTACCGGTATGGTATCTTCAATGTCTCTTCTGAAATAAACCGCACTCAAAAGACTGAGCATCTTTCCGTTTACTCTTTATATACCAGAGAATACTTCTCATATCTGCCGTCATCCACTACAAAGCCGACCGTTGCAAGATAGTCCGTTATATGATGATTATCCTTTCCTATCACGTAAGCTGATTTTCCGCTTATATCAAGGTCTGTTGGCACACCTATCTCATAATTGCCCTCTGCGTATCCCTCTTTTTCAAATTCGTAGGGTGAGGTTGCGTTCATGGCAGCTATGATGATATGCCATTCCACGGCATCATTTGCGATCACCCATATCTTTGCCTGTCCGTCATATTTTTCATCCAGATACTTTACGGCTTCTCCCAGATCCCTCCTCTGGAACATTCCTCCGGTAGCTGCCGGCGTTGTGTCGGCATTATATCCGCCGGTAAAATAATATATCCCGAATGCAAGAAAGCATATGAGATACAAAGGAAGAATGACCGCCACCGACATACGGTTTTTACTCCAGAAATACGCTATCCCCGCCGATGCAAGCATGATAAGAGCGGCATAAAAATAATTGGCCCTGTTTATATTTATATCTTCGATCACGAGGATAACGGCAAATGCAACCAGAAAATACAGCAGCAGGATCACGGAAAAATCAAAGCTTTTTCTCCTTATCGATATAAATGCCCTTTGCACGCAAAGCACAAGCCCGATAACAATGAACGGTAATGATATGTAATATACTGTTCCGAACAGCCCCTTTGCATTATAAGAAAGCTGGTCATGGGAAAAGAGGCTCCACAGCGATCTGAGATTTTCGGAAATATTATTTAACGAAAACTCCCCACCCCTGTAAAAATCCATTCGGAAAAAGTCCATAAAGGGTGTGCTGAATTCCTGTATTATCCCGGAATTGACAAGCTGCTCCAAAAGCAGGGGGATTCCAAGCAGGATAAAGGGGATTGCCAGAAGAACCGCATTTACGGCTCTTACCTCTTTTATATATATAAGATATAACAATGTAAGCAGCAGGAACAAAGGCAGGATCACGTAGGATATCGCATAGGTGTAAAGTGTCAGTCCGAAAAGCAGACCCGCAAAAAAATACACGGCCTTTGAACCGCTTTTTATCGCTTTTACGAGTGCGAATATCGATATTATGATCAGACTCAGAAACAGATTGCAGTCCAGCCCCCACCTTTCAGACATTAAAAACTCGGGCATGACCGTCATAAGGAAGGGTGCGATAAGTGCATACTTCTCATCCTTAAATACGAGCTTACCCAGGAAAAAAAGACTGATACACGCCATCAGGCCGTAAATACCGGCAACAGCCCTGAAAAGCTGTATCGAAAATCCGAAAACCTTTATCAGAAGGGCTGCCGTATAAGCATAAAGTACGCTCTGCCCTCCGCCGTAATTTTTAAGATAGGGCGGAAATTTTGTAAGGTATCTGTCCACACCGTAATTAGCGATACATTGCGCATCATAGGCTGCACCGGCTTCATCCACATGAATGCCGGCCGGCACCCTTCCTAAGAACGCAAATCTTGTGATTGCAAATACCAGCAGTATTAACAAAAATAAAACAGTCTGCGTCTTTTTTTCTTCCAAAAGCAGCAGCCATATTTTTATATACTTCATATTTATTTACCCTGCATCCTGATCAAAGCTTCAGCTATATACATATCCCCGGGTGTCGTTATCTTGATATTTTCATATTCGCTTTCCACCAGCTTTGCATCCACTCCGGCAAACATTTTGGCGACCATGGTATCGTCCGTGATCCGGACTCCCGCTTCTTCAAGACGCTTTTCATCCTTTTTAAGCTTTTCATAGCAGCTTAATATCATCCTGTAGTCAAACACCTGCGGTGTCTGCATCTGCCAGATCATCTCCCGGTCGGGTGACTGGTCTATAAAGCCGTCCCCGTCCTCGATCTTTATGGTATCCTTGGCCCTTACCGCTGCTGCCGCTGCCTTGTATTTAGCGGCATAATGGAGACATCTTTCCAGCACATGCTGCGAAACAAAGGGTCTGGCGCCGTCATGGATAAACACATAGTCACATTTCCCTGCCGCCTTCAAGCCTTCATAAACCGAATCGAATCTCTCTTTTCCGCCCGGAACTATTTTCACGATCTTTTTATAAGAGTATTTTTCGACTATCTCATTTTTACAATATTCTTCATCTCCGGGTCTGCATACAAGTATCACACCGTTTATGAAAGAATCCTCAAAGGTCTGAAGGCAATAACAGACAAGGGGCTTGCCATTTAATTCCTCATATTGCTTGGGCTTTGAAAGACCCATCCGCCTGCCGGAGCCTCCGGCAAGCACTATTGCCATACTTTGCATAGTACCATCCTCGTTACAATTCAGTCCCGAGCTTTAAGGCCGGAACCGCATTCAGATCAAGTCCCGCAATTTTCCCCTTCTTAAATTCATAATATGCGGCACAGGCTATCATTGCCCCGTTATCTGTACACAGTATCGGGGACGGTACATAAAATTCCATCCCGCGTTTTTTACACTCCTGTTCAAGTCTTAGTCTTAAGGCTGAGTTTGAAGCAACCCCGCCGGCCAGCGCAAATCTCTTTGCCCCGCAGCTTTCCGCACCCTTCATTGCATTATCGGCAAGCACATCCACAACCGCAGCCTGAAAGGATGCAGCCACATCCGCCTTATTTACCGGTGTGGAATTCATCCTGCATGAATTTAAGTAATTTAAGACCGAGCTTTTCAGACCGCTGAACGAAAAGGCATACTCGTTTCCGGCCACCTTCGCTCTCGGGAAAATGATGCTTTCGGGGTCTCCCTGCTTTGCCTCATTATCTATCTTAGGTCCTCCCGGATATCCGAGTCCGATAGCCCGGGCAACCTTATCAAAGCTTTCTCCCGCCGCATCGTCCATGGTTCTTCCGAGTATCTCGTACTCTCCGTAATCCTTCATATTAACGAGATGGGTGTGTCCGCCCGAGACGATAAGACACATAAACGGCGGTTCAAGCTCCTTATTTTCTATAAAATTCGCATAAATATGCCCCTCGATATGATTTACCGCAACAAGCGGTACTCCCGAGGCAAAGGAATATGCCTTTGCAAAGGATACTCCCACAAGCAAGGGGCCGACCAGTCCGGGACCGTAGGTAACGCCTATCGCGGAAAGCTCCTTTACCTTAAGACCGGCCTGCCTGAGTGCTTCGTTTACGACCTGGTCGATCTTTTCAATATGCTTTCTTGATGCTATCTCAGGCACAACTCCGCCGTAAAGCGTGTGAGTGGAAATCTGGGAATATATCACATTCGACAATACTTCCCTGCCGTTTTTTACCACGGCTGCAGCCGTTTCATCACAGGAGCTCTCTATCCCCAATATATAAATATCTTTATCTTCCATATCCGCGATCATCCGTCCGATAGCTGCCAGCCCAGAATCTTCCAGTGGCCTTCCGCATCCCTTCTTAATATGAACTCTTCCTTTATCCTGTTTATCCTGCCGTTCTCACGCATATTAAAGGTCAGGAAAAGAGTTGCCATCCTTCCGTATTCATTATCACTGTATTTCACATCGGTACTCGAAGAAACTCCGTAGCTTGAAATGCTCTTCCCTTTATCCCTGTATTGCAGGATCTCGGCACGAAGTCCCGCAATATAATCATCATAAGTCTGATTCTGCTTCAGCTCTTCGTCAAAAAGCTGCCACATCATTTTCGCAAGCTTTCCTATCTGCTCCTCGGTCGTGTCCTCCTGATAAAAGCACTTCGATATTTCCCCATAGTGCCTGACCACTTCTCTCGGAGTAGACGGATAATTTGTCTCGAAGTTCTGGGTCAGCTCCTTGGCTGCATCAGTCATCACGATTTTTTCTTCCGTCTTGGGGATATTCACCACAGCAAAATATATGACGATGATGGCTGCACATATGGCTGTCAGCCCGATTATCGTGTTTTTGGTCCTATTCTTCTTCATAATCCAATACTGCCGTCTTCCCGTCTTTTCCCGCGCAGGTGTTCTTAAAAATTCTTTTTGCGTGATCCATAAACTGCCGGGGATCTGAGATCGACGGCGAAAAATGTGTGAGCCACAGCTCCTTTACCTGAGCTTTTTCGGCAAGCCTTGCCGCCTCCGAAAAAGTCATATGCTTGTTTTCTTTTGCTTTATCCAGCTTATCATCCTCACCGTACATACCCTCGCAGATAAAAAGATCGGAACCGAAAGCATTTTCCGTTATCGATCTCACCGGCCGTGTATCGGTGGTATAGGTCACTTTCAGACCTTTTCTTTCCTCACCCATTACCATATCGGGAGTAAATTGTCTGCCGTCATCTGCAGTACAGACCTCCCCCTTCTGGAGTCTGTTCCAGAACATAAGCGGTATATCAAGCTCCCTTGCCCTGTCAGCATTAAATCTTCCGGCCCTTCTTATGCTGATGCTGTATCCGTAGCACAGAACATTATGATTGACCCTGAATGCCCGTATATTGTAGCCGTTGAGCTCCATATCCTCTTCATTGCCTTCTATTTCGTGAAACTTAAGTTCAAACGGAAGCTCCGGTGCGATCACGAGCAGCGACTTAACAACTCTTTCAAGTCCTTTGGGTCCTATAAGCAGCACCGGTTCCTTTCTCTCCGCATTTCCCAGAGTAAGAAGCATTCCCGGCAATCCGCTTATATGGTCCGCGTGATAATGCGTAAAGCATATCGCATCTATCGGATTGGGACTCCATCCTTTTTTCTTCATCGCTATCTGGGTCGCCTCGCCGCAGTCTATCAGAAGGCTGCTTCCGTTATACCTTAGCATCAATGAAGTTAAATATCTGTAAGGAAGCGGCATCATCCCCCCGCATCCCAACAGGCAAACATCAAGCATTTATCAACCTATGCTCCTTATCCAGTATATCACAGCATCCTCCTTCGGATGCTCGTAAAATCCGGGACGTACACCCTCGGATTTAAATCCAAGCTTTTCATAAAGTCTGATCGCAGGCAGATTTGAGGCTCTGACCTCAAGGGTAAAATTTCTGGCCCCGATCTCCTTTGACCTCTCCATAAGCTCTTTAAGCATTTCTTCCGCGATACCGGCTCTTCTGTGATCTTCACGCACCATTACATTCGTGATATCCGCATCACCGCACATATTCCTGAGTCCCGCACTCCCGACTATCTCATCTCCGTCCATTGCCACAAGATAGTAGGCATAATCGCAGCACAGGGTCTCTTCAAAATCCTCCTTACTCCATGCATCATCTCCGAATATCCTTTTTTCCATAAGGCTAAGCTCTTTGCAATGTTCGGGTTTAAGCCTTTTATAGACTATCATTTGCCTTGTTTGCCGCCTCTCTCTCAGCCTGGGATACCCGCAGATATTCGGGCTTAAAATCCCCGGCTGATACATATCTGCCTTCCTCGAAAAATCCCTGTGCAAGTGCACCGACACAGGCCGCTCTCTGTCTGTTAAGCCCGGGTGCTGCGTAATAATGCTCACATTTTATGCCGTCTTCAAGCTTTTCCTTAAAGACCGGAACCCCGTCTCCCAAAAAGAATACCCTCTGTCCCAGATCGTTTACCTTTTCCATGAGCTTCGTAACCGGTCCGGCATTTTGAGGTACAAGTATCTTTAACCTGTCTCCCTCAAACGTGTATATTCCGCTGTAGGTCTCTTCCCGTCTGGCATCCATCATCGGCACGATGAGATCCCTGCATCCGAAAAGATTCATTGCCATCGCATCCACGGTGGGCACCGGTATCACCGGCTTATCTATGGCTTCCGCAAAGCCTTTGGCCGCTGCTCCGCCTATCCTCAACCCCGTAAAGGATCCCGGTCCCGATGCAACCGCCACAGCATCTATATCTGACGGCTCATATTCCGTCATTTTAAAAATCTCCGCGATCATCGGCATAAGCGTCTGGGAATGCGTCTTTTTATGACACACCGTATATTCTGCGGCAACGGAACCGTCCGTGATCAGCGCACAGGATGCCACAAGGGATGATGATTCAATCGCCAGTATCTTCAATGGTCAGCCTCCGGTAATCAAATCCCATCTCGTCATCCTTGCTCATCTTTATCCATATGGTGTTTTTAGGCAGGATCTCTTTTATCATATCCGCCCATTCCACAAGCGTTACTCCTTCACCGTAAAAATAATCCTCATATCCTGTCTCATCCATTTCGGATATATCGCCTATACGATATACATCGAAATGATATAACGGAAGTCTTCCGCTTTCATAGGTCTGCACCAATGTAAATGTCGGCGAGCTGACGATATCCCCGATGCCAAGACCCTTGGCAAATCCCTTGGCAAACACGGTCTTGCCCGCGCCAAGCTCTCCTGTCAGGGCATATACCTGACCCGCCTTTGCATCCCTTCCCATATTTTCGGCATAGTCAAATGTCGCTTTTTCATTTAACGAGTCAAAAAGCTTTTTCATCATAATCTGTTTATTTTACCATAAAATCACCTTATACTCAATTATTACCTTTAAGTAAGGGTGATAAAGGTTTATATATCAAAAATGTGATCAATACACTGCAAAGCCCCTTAAATACGGTAAAAGGGAGATTGAATACAAAAAGACATCCCCACAGATCCTTTACGCCGGGATATATTGCCTGATAAGCGGCTATTATGGTCTCCATTGGCATAAAGTTGGTATATATGGGATATACGATATAGTAATTGGTAAATACGGATATCACTCCCATCGCTGCCGCTCCTATGACCGATCCCATTACGGCTCCTTTTTTATTATGCTTCTGTCTGTAAAAAGCTCCTGCGATAAATACAAAAACCGCTCCCAAAATGAAATTTGAAAGCTCCCCGACTCCGCCGGACTGTGAACCCGCCAGATGTAACAGATTTTTTATCAGACACACCATAACTCCGGATACCGGACCGTAGGCAAATGAAGCTATCAGCGCCGGCAGCTCCGAAAAATCCATTTTTATAAATGACGGTATGAGAGGGATCGGAAATTCCAAAAACATCAGGATATAGGCGATCGCCGACAACATGGCCGTGCCGGTCAGCCGCCTTATCCTTAGACCGCTCTTAGACATTCTCCCTGTCTGTGATACTGTGTTTACGGTTTCTTTTGTTACTTCGCTCATTTTGAATCTCCTTTCATTTCTTAAGCGCCTTATTTACTGCAGGAAATCCCGAAAAGCGATAATACGCCCCGGAAAAATATCCGGGGCGTAACACATTTTAAGCAAATGCCATAATCTTCTCTCATCCAGACTTTCAAGGCTGTGCAAAGCTTTTATGCTTCATGCCATGCACAAACCTTCCCGCAGACATTGTCTGCACTGTCGGCACCGGAATCACACCGGTTCATGCAAAAAAACTGTCCTTAGCTCATAATAACAGTTTTCCATATGCTCGCGGGCTTTACCGCCGGTTTTGAATTTCACAACACCCCGAAGATTTCCTGTCCACGAAAGTATACCACTTGAACTGAATATATACAATAAGGAAACATATCTTTACTTTCTCCCCTCAGGGTCATGCACAAAATAAAAAGCCTCCTATTCCCCTGCCTCATACAGGAAATCCGCATCCCTGCACATCATTGAAAAATCAACCTGACACTGCCCGTCCCAGATCGCTACGGGAACCCGGTCCTCAAAGCTGTACTCATCCGGGAGATCTGATCTTTCAAAATTGTAGACCATAACCATTTTTTCCAAGGGAAAGATGATCCAGTATTCCCTGACACCGGCGTTTCTGTATTTGTTCATCTTGATCAGGACATCCTTTACCACATAATTCGGTGACACTACCTCTGCCACAAAATCGGGAGCGCCGGTTATCCTGTTCTTTTTGATCTTTTTCCTGTCACAGAGCACGAAAACATCCGGCTGCACCATCGTCCGGTCATCGCAGTCAAGCTGTACATCCATAGGGGAAATGAAGGGCAGGCAGTCACCTCCCTTATCCGCAACATAAGAGCAGAGCTGATGATGAATCTGACCCGCAAAATACTGGTGTATGGAAGCCGGGGATGCCATATCATAGAATTTACCGTCGATAAGCTCAACCCTGACATCCTCGGGAAGAGCTAAATAATCAGCTATGGTCTTTGGTCGATCCGACTCTTTTGTGTCATCTGCCTCGCATTCAGGCTGATAGACCGGGGCAGCTTCAGCAACCACAAGCACATCATCAGCCGTGCCAAAAAGGGTTTTGTGAAGTAACTCCAGAGTGTCATATCTGGGAGATCTTGTCTGCCCCGAAAATATCTTCTGCAGTGTACCAAGCGGAACTCCCGAAAGCTCCGAAAGCCGCTCATTTGAGTAACCGAGCTGTTCCTTTCTTCTTTTCATATCCTCGATATTCATAGACACCTCCATGTTTTAAAACCGTTTACGGTTTCATGATAACAACCGAAAACGGATCTGTCAACCGTTTTCGGTTGTCTCAAAAAGAACAAAGATGATATGATTATAATTCAGTCCCGAGCCACGAGAGACATCAGCTTGCTGATGGCGGCGAGTGGCTGCGGCCAATGAACTTTGAGTGTAGGTTTGGCGCTATTGCAGAAGGCTTAAGAATAAGATAGAATTTTCTGTCTCTCCGTTTCCCTGTCGGAACCGTAAAGTCTGCGAAGGTGCAGTACATATTCCCTGAAGGCTCCGCAGAGCAGGGGATGCTTTATATAGAGCGGGCGACCGGGGTTATTATCATAGGTTACCCTTACGAATTCATTGCAGATCATAAGGCGGTAATTATTAAAGGGAAGCTCCGGCATGATCATCAGCCTGTAATTTTGATGCTCATCCATGATCTTAAGTATGTTGTTAATATGAAGCTTAAATCCGGGCGTATCCTTCTTTTCAGGCAGAGTAATGCATTCACAGACATTTCCTTTTTGAAGGAGTCTGAAGAACAGCTCTGATTCAAGCTCATATCTTCTTTTTATTTTTTCATCCTCATAAGTCTTAAAAAACTCCTCCGGCATGGTTGCAGGGGAAAGACCGTTACGCAGAAAGACGACATCACCGCAGGCCTCAAGTTCCGGCGGCTCGGAAACCGATAGAAGCCCCTTCGCGTTTTTTAAGAGCCTGTTAAAGGAACTCTCGTACATTTTAAGATGTGCCTCATCGTGATAAAAATTATATATACCCTCATCTTCAAGTCCGCTGACAAGACACGCCTCGACGCAGAATGCCCCCGGACACAGAAAGATCGTGTGATTAAAGCGGCTGTTCCTGACACGGGTACAGTAGTAAGGCTCGATCAGACCCGACATATACATGGGAAGCCATTGTGGGATCGCCTCGATCAGCTCCTCAAAGCTCCGGTCAAGGTTGTGGATGATACGAACCCTCACTCCCCTTTTTAAGCACTCCTTCATCAGACCGGCCCATTTTTTGATGTAGATCCGGTCGCCCAGCATCCATTGCATATCCTGATCGGAATAAAGAAAAAGCTCCTTTTTATCCTGCCTTATCACATCCGATAGAAACCTTATTACCGCCTTTCTAAAGCCTTCCCTCCCGAAATAGAGCTCCTGTGTGTCATTTTCAGGAATATCCTTAAGGAGCATATCTGTATCGAAAGGCTCTGCATTCTTATTGAACGAAAACACATCCAGAGATTCCATCAGCTTTTCGGCAGCAGACAAATATTCATTACCGGCTGTACCAAAATCATAGAGCCAGTCCGAAAAAACCGTCTCATCAAGCTCATCCGGCTTTATTTCCATAATTCCCGCAAGCTCATCAAGGCGGTTATTTCTGACCACTCCTTTGTACAATATCCCGGCTGTCCTTGAAACCACCTCCGAATCACTGCGCGGTATCCTGAGACCGGAGCGGTAGCGGCTTATAAGCGAGGCATCAATATTAAGCTTACGGCTTAATACCACATTTGATATTCCGGCAAGTCTCATGGTCTCATCAAGCCTTTTTCCAAACCGGCTGTCAGTCATATTTTTGCTGTCAGTCTCATTCCTGCCGGCATAATGAGCTTCTCTGCCGGAATAAAGCCAGTCCGAAAGCTGCTTTATATTCCCGTCTTCTGAGTCCGAAAATCGTATGCCGGTAATTGAGCTTAGGATTTCCGTGCTGTTATTTTTGCAGGCGTAGCGGTACAGCGCCTTAGAAAGCATAAATCCGGTCCTGTTTGAAGGCCTTGCCACCCTTTTCCCGTTCCTGAAGCGGCTGATATTGGTCCTGTCGATCCCTGCCATGGCTGCAATATCCGCATTTCCGGCTCCCAGCCCATCCATCAGGAGATTAAGTTTCATACTGAAAGGATTATCATCTCTCATTTATTTTGTTACCGTAACATCAATTATATATTTGAGCTTTCCGCACCTTACGGTGACCTTTGCGGGTCTTCCCTCCCTTGTAGGCTTCTTTGCGTATATTATACCGTTTTTGACGGTAACTCCGCCCGTACCCGACATTTTCACGTTTCCGGCATCCGTGGCATGCTCCGGAGTAAGCACTGCTCTTACCGTACCGTTTGTACCCTTTCTCATTGTAAGGGTGCTGCTTTGCTCTCCGGACTTTGTAAGACTGAGGCTGCCGCTTTCCACCGTCAGTGCTGTTGCAGGACTTGTAACGGTCACCTTGCAGCGCTGTACATTTACCTTTTCCGGATCATCCCCGCCGGAGCTTATCACCGTCACATAGGCTGTCCCGGCCCTAAGAGCGGTGATAACCGCTTCGCCCTTTCCGGTTTTACCGTTTTTTCCTGTAGCTGTAAAGGTGTCGCAGCCGTTCACGGTGATCACATCCTCATTAGAGGATTTACAGGTCACGCTGATATCCTCAAGCGAAAGCTCTGCTGATTTCAAAGTCAGGGTAACGGGAAGCTTGCCTTCGTTTTTTCCTTCCGTGGTCACAAGCTTCAGGCTTTTTTTGTTTACCGCAAGCCTGTGGCTTTTGTCCGCTGATGAGACAGGGCTTAATTCAACCGGTGAAGCGGTTACGGTAAATTCGGCTTTTTGCAGCTTATTTACCCTTCCGGTGGTTGTGTCCGTAGCCTTAACTGTGGCAGTTATGGTCGCCGTCTCCTGCTTTGTTATATCCTTTACCGTAACCCATCCCTTATTTACCGTGATATTTTTGTTGTTCGATTTCCATGTCACATCCCGGGGATCGCTGCTGTCAAAAGGATTAAATGAAACATTGAAAAGCTCCTTTTCTCCGCCCTTCATACTTACATTGTCTCCCGTCACATCCGTTCCCGCCTTATCGGTCACGGCTATGGACTCCGTGACACTTACGACCCTGACCGAGCATGATGCCGTTCTGTTTCCGCAATGAGCGGTAACCGCCGCCTCTCCCGAACCGATGGGATAGAATTTTCCGTCTCCGGTGACGGCGGCTATGCCGGCATTGCTCGTGGTATAATAAACAGCCGGCGGCTCTCCGGATGCCATCTGCGGTGTGGCAGGGTCATCTGTCGGACCGTCTCCGGTATATAATAAAAGCTTATTTGTCTTAAACTTAAGGGACTTAACCTTTATATCACTGTCCTTTGATACTTCCTCCGGAAGCTCTTCATCCTCATATACAGTCTCCTTCAGCTTTTCTTCATATTTTACGGTCACATCCCGTGTTCCCATCGTAAAGGTGGTTTTTTCCGCTAAAGAATCCTTTGGTAAGGCGCCGCTAAGGACCCATTTTGAAAAAATGAAGCCCTCCTTTTTAACCCATTCAAGCCCGATCTCATCTCCCGGCCTTGCACTTATAACGGTCTTTCCTCCCTTTGTGGCCTTTGCGCCTCTCATCACATTTATAAAATGCTCCGTTTCGTTTGAGGGGTCTTGCGGATCAGGCGCGGGAGACGGTGTGCTTCCCGGTGTCTTTACCGCAAAGGTAAACGATGAGGCATTATATTTTGTAAGAAACCCTGCAAGTGCGGTATCTTCCGTATTTACTGACGCTGTAAGAGACAACCCCGCATCCGTCAGCTTCTCAAAGGTCTCCGGCTTTGTAAAGGAAAAGGTTACGGGTATGCTGACACCACAGTTAAACACGGCCGTACCCTGTGCGGGAAGCTTTGCTGCTATACTCTCCCAGTCTGCTCCCTTATCAAGGACTGCTTCGGATGCTGTCCTGACTCCTCCGGTCTCATCTGTAAAAAATCCGGAAAAGGCTGTGCCGTCCTTTACAAGGAAGGCTGTAAGAGCCGCATTTTCCCCTTCCTTTGCGATGATGAGTGTCTGAACCCTGTTTCCTGCAACGGATCCCGGAATACTAAAGGACAAGCTCCCTCCGTCAGCTGTCTTCTGATCGATATACGAAAGCTTTTCATCAAGCTCCTGTGCCGTTATACCCTGTGCATTCCTTATTATACCATCAAGTACATATGCTATATACTCTTTTCCGTTTTCAGAGGCAGGATCTGAATAAAGATACATTCCGTCTGTGGGCGTATATATAGCCGTGCCGGATTGTGTACCGTATACCGGCAGGGCAGGGGCTGATAAAGAAATCAGGAACAGGCTTATTCCTATACATAAAAGGATTTTTTCCGCTTTTCTCATGGCTTCACCTCTTATCTTTCGATCGAACTCACAAATTCGGGAGCTGTTCATAAATTACATTCTGCTTGTCTTTTTTCTCCGGCAGCCTGAATGAGCTCCGGCTGCATATCAGGATTGCCGTATTTTCACCCATCATCCTTCGGATTGTGTTTATCGTACTGATAATGCGTAGTAACCGCATGATAGCTTTTCGATCCTCCGCTTCCTGTTGAATGCTCCCAGCCTTCATAGTCAAAGTCTGCCGGATTAAGATAATTTCCCTCAAAGTCTTCGTTCCTGGGTTCCCAGAATTGTTCTGTATCATAAGCTATTTCTATCGTTCCCGGTATAGGTACCCAGGTATCTTCACCCTGCAACTCCCACCTCGCATTCCACATTCCCGGGGTATAGTAATCTTCTATACCATTTAAAGAATCAAACCTGACACTGGCATGACCTTTTATGCTGGATTTCATTTCATCTGAAAACCTGCTGTAAGCAGGAGACTCAAGGCTTACAGATGTAAACCATGTAAATATGGCATAATGATTAAATCCGAATTTATATGTCTCATTATTAAAGGGATACCACTTTTCCTGACTTAGCTCTCCACCCTCGGTATAGTCCCTTTCTCTCAAAGCCTCACCTGACTGCATTGCCATTCTTTCCATCGAGATCTTACCCGATGGATAATAGAATCTGTAGGCGATCTCAAACCAGCCCACAGGCTCCGCATTCTGCTCATCATAAGGATTTTTGCTCACATATTCGTCATAAAAATCCTGTCTCCACTGATAGACGATCTCGGATTGAATCTGACCGCTATAATTTCCCCCAAAATCATCCCGTATCCAGTAATGACGCTCTCTCCTGAAAAGCTTCCCGTCGGTGGCAGGAACCTCGCCTGCTGCCTCCTCAATATACGGTCTGTCATCCCCTCCTGCCGGTTCTTCGATTTCTGATGCCTGGTCTTCTGCCGCTGCATCCTCACTTTCTGATGCCTGCGCATTTGCTGCCGCTTCTTCATCTTCTGATGTCTGCTCATCTACACCCGCATCCTCAGCTCCGGCTGCTCCCTCTGCTCCGACTCCTCCGGCGGATAATTCGCCGCTTCCCGAAATGAGAGACGGCATTCCCTTGCTGTAGGTGGTCTCACTGGCCAGATATCCCGTGGAGGAATCCCACCATTTTTCATAGATCAGTCCATTAAGACCATTTCTGCGGTTTTCCGAATAATAAGCTTCCCTTGTCTTGCGATCATTGGTCCATTCTTCATACAATCCCACGTAATCCCCGCTGCTGTCCATAATGCATCGCGTCCTTCTGGTCTCATCGTTATACGAGATATACTGCGACCGGTCGTATACATTGTAGCCGCGGCTTTCGTAATAGTTTTTATATATTTCATCCGAAAATACATTTTTTGTGCCTTCGATATAACCGCCCACAAGTGCGGTAAGCTGCTCTTCACTCAGTCTGTATTCACTGACAAAGGCATCCCTTGCCTGCTCCCAGTCCGTATGTTCTCCTAAGGAGTCAGTCTTAAAATAAGCCTCTGCCGCAGCTCTAAGCTCCTCCCCGGTGATATCATCACGGTTCAGTGATGTGACCGTGGCCTTCAGCACATACGCATCTGCTTCGAGCGCATAGTTTTCATAGGCTGACCTCTGTGATCCGTCAAGACTCAGTATATCCGCAAGCCGTACAGTTTCTCCATATCTTCCTGCGGCATAGACCTTAGCTGCCGGAATATCCAAAAGATGCGCATCCCTATACATTCTTCCGTTAAAGGGCTCGATTATCAGTGAGATTTTTTCATCACCTGCAATAACGGCAAGGGAAGAGCCAGTAATCAGCAGATTTTTAGCGGACAGATCTGCCGATCCGCCTCCGGCATAAATTCCGGTGTTATCCCGTACACTGCTGCAAAGCTCTGTAAAACCTAAAGCATCGGTTTCGGCGGAAGCATACTTACTGTCAAGTATGAGCCTGATCTCCGAAAGCGCGTTTTTTGCGGTCATTACATCCATTCCTGCCTGAAGGGAGAGCTTTTGAAGAATTTCATCGTTATCTGTATATTCGCCGACAAGCTCATATAATACGGCTGCCGAGGTCTCAAGGGCATTATAACCTGCTTCGGCTTCGGAAACCGTAGCCAGGGCATTTTCATAAGCCTCTTTACTGCCATAAACCGCCTCAAATTTCGTAACCGTATTTCCGCTAACAACGGTCGTGTCACTTATCAGACGCTCCACTGTACCAAATGCCTGCTCCGCAATAAGCCTGTCAGCTGTCATCGCACACAGAGCGGCTGCTGTCTGATTTGAGCGCATGGAAAGATCCGTCTTTACGGTTGTGGTCACCTCCATCTCCGATGAGTTGTATTCCCTGTTTTTTGAAAGCTCTTTTGTCAGTGGTGAAAGGGTATCGGGGTTTACAGCAAATATCCTGAAATTGTTTGAGATCTTTGTAAAAGGAAAGCTGTATGTCCCTGAGCTTTCCGCCTGTCTGATAATCTTCTCCTTCATCCTGCCGTCCGGGAAAAATGAGGCAGCAATCAGCAGTGCCCCCTGTCCGTCCGGCAGCAGGGCATTAACCGAAAGCGTCTTTGTTTCAGGTTCATAAAAGATTTCATCGCATGACAGAGACACCCTTTCGGGTCCTGCCGCATATGCATTTACATTACCCGCTCCCGCCGACAGATAAATGATCGTAAGACACAGCAGCAGGCAGAAAAATGATGGATACGCACATATTTTCTTCAACATACTCTTCTTACTCCTCCCCGGCAGATTTTTTTATAACCAATTTGCCCAATCTGCCGCACAAAACCATAAACCTACAGCTACAGACAAAGGAATTTCATATAAGAGTCTCTGTGGATTAAAGTATGACAAATATAAAGATAAATGTGAACGATTGTGACATAATTGTCATTGACAAATGTGTCACGAAGATGTCTTTTGACCCGGGCAGACTGTCCGATTCGGAAAATCCCTCAGAAAATCCCTATTGAAAAAAACGGGTCTTTTTGATAACATAAAATATATATATTCTTTTTTGAAAGGAGGACTCTATGGGAATAAGTATGATAAGCGCATACGGAAATGTTCACTATCCCTTTGCCCTGTCCTCCTATGCTTTTGAAGGCTCTTTAGTGTCAGGCACTGATGCTGATGTGAATGCCGCTCTTCCGGGTATCCAGAATCCGGAAAAAGCCGAAGAAACAGGCAAGCCCGAGGCAAATCCCGGCGAGTCCGAGGTAAAGGCTCCGGGAAGAAAATCCTCTCCCGCAGAGTGTGAGACCTGTAAAGAAAGAAAATATCAGGACGGTTCCGATGAGATGGTCTCATTTAAATCCGCAGCCCATATCTCGCCTACAGAGGCCCCCACTGCAGTCAGGGCTCATGAAAATGAGCATGTCGCAAATGCGTATAAGAAGGCTGCCGAGGGAGACGGGAAGGTTCTGCGCGCATCCGTTACCATTAAGATGGCAATATGTCCCGAATGCGGACGTTCCTATGTGGCAGGCGGTGAAACCGACACCTGCATTAAATTTCCGAAGGACGATAATCCTTATAACAAAAATCTGAAATCTCTTATGAACGATGCCACAAAGGGCGGCAATATTTCAGTGGCGGTATAAACATCTGTTCATTAATTGCCTTGCATACTGCTTTTTCTCCGATAGCGCGGAGTGGAATTCGGCTGCAAGGTGACGATCACATCATTTACACCTTATCGTGCTCAGTATGAAATCCAGACCCTCTGTCTTGGTTTCAAACTCTTTTTCGCTGAGAACATCAGTTACAAAGCCAAGCTCGCTTTTGTCGTTTTCACTCTCGATACACCTGATATCATCACCGAAGATCTTCTTTACTTCATCTGCCTTGTCCGCAGGAACCCTTACAAAAAATCTGCCCTTAAACGAATCAATGGATGAAAGCCTGATCTCACCTTCTCCCCATTCGGTCTTAAGATTCTTTCCGGGATTTTTTGCGGCTTCTATCACATCCGCGGCAACTGCGCTCGCTGTAGGCAGGCTTCCTGCACCGCTGCCGTAGAACATCGCATCACCCAGCATATTTCCATGTACAAAGATAGCATTAAATACCCCGTCGACCGAATGAAGCGGATGGCTTTTTTTCACCATAAACGGAGCCACCATGGCATAATATCCGTCATCCTTCTTCGCACCGTAGGCAAGAAGCTTTATAACGCAATCCATTGCCTTTGCAAATTCTATATCCGCAGGAGTGATCTTTGTGATACCTTCGGTATATACATCCCTGTAATCCACTGTTTTACCGAAGGCGAGTGACGAAAGGATCGCAATCTTTCTCTGCGCGTCATGCCCCTCAATATCCGCTTCGGGGTTTCTTTCGGCATAGCCCATATCCTGCGCATCCTTTAAGACATCATCAAATGCAGCGCCCTTCTGCGTCATCTCTGTCAGAATATAATTTGTGGTTCCGTTTAAGATTCCGGATATCTCATCTATCACATCCGCGGTAAGAGCCTCGTTAAGCGCCCTTATTACAGGTATCCCCCCTCCGCAGCTGGCTTCAAAAAGGTAGCTTGCATTGTGCTCTTTTGCGATCTTAATAAGCTCGGGACCATGCGCGGCCACAAGCTCCTTATTGGAGGTACACACACTCTTTCCCGCCTCAAGACACTGCTTCGTAAAATCATAGGCAGGCTTTATACCGCCCATTACCTCCGCGACCACCTTTACCTCGGGATCATTTACTATATCACTGAACTCGTGGGTAAGCACATCCTCAACAGGATTTCCGGGAAAATCCCTCAGATCCAGCACATATTTTACCTCAATGCCGTCTCCCACGCGTCCCGCTATTTTCTCCGAATTTGTATTAAACACATTATATACTCCGGAACCTACCGTACCGAAGCCTAAGATTGCGATCTTGATCATTGTTTTTGCTTCTCTCTTCCTAAGGATCACTCACGGAACATAAGTCCTGTAACTTCTCCTTAATAATTTTTCAAATTACCGACACTTTTTCTATAATATCATACTTTCCTTGTTTCCATCAAATACATATCCCTTTTTTCTCCTGTCGTGCATTCAACGGCCTTAAGAGTATCCTTTATCTTAAATCCTATCTTTTCATAGCTTTTTATTGCCGGAATATTATCTGTAAAAACCCTCAGATATATCTCATCAAATCCAAATTCCTCAAATCCTTTCTTTATCAGTAGTCTGCCCGCTCCGGTTCCTATCCCCTTCCCCTTTGCGTCCTCCTCGCCGATGAATATACCGTATTCGGCGCTGTCTTTTTCCACATGACTGAAGTATACGCTTCCTACGGGCTGCTCATCCTTTCCGATACATATTATGTACTGAATGGCAAGACCCTTTTTTACCTTTTCTTTCAGCCATTCATTATGAAGGTCAGCTGTAAACGGCTCCTGAAAGATAAAATTATCCCTTACACGCGGATCATTTCTCCATTTTATGATCAGACCGGTATCTTCCTTTGATATGGGTCTTATTTTTATGTCTGATGGTATCATATTTTCCTTTCACAGATCCTTATTATCCCGCAAACGGAATTAACAGCTATTTTCGTTGACTGCTCCGCAGTATATGCACTTAACCTGAATTCATGCCTTCGGCATTCACCTGCCGGTATCCGTTTCTGAGTCTTTCACCTGTGCAGGGCTGCAGTTTACGGTTTCCTTTATTATGTACTGGGGGGATGCATTGATACATATATATATCCTGCCGAGATACTCACCGATGAGTCCCAGCATCAGAAGGATAAGACCGCCCACAAAGAGCAGGACCGCCATCAATGAACTGTATCCCAGTACCGTATTTACATGTATTATTTTCCGTATGATCGTCACCAGCCCGAAAATAAATCCTATCACTGAAAACAGCAATCCCATGAAGGTTGCGATCCTCAGGGGCTTTACCGAAAATGCCGTGAGTCCGTTTATCATAAGCTGCAGGGATTTTATAAAGGTATAGCCTGTAGAGCGGTCATCTCCCCTGTCTCTTTCCTCTATCGTTACCGTAGCTATATTCCTTGTCGTGCGAAGCATAAGCCCTTCAAGGAACGGATAGGGATGCCTGTATTTCATCATCTCATCTGTCACGAATTTTTTCATGACGCTGAAATTTTCAAATGTAAGACCCTTTGGCTTATCCAGAAGAAATCTTATCATCCACGAATTTACCGCACTTCCGAACTTCTTAAAAGCCGATTCCTTTTTTTGCGGGTAGTCCGCCATCACCACATCGTACCCCTCATCAAATTTTGCCATAAGCTCGTAGAGCCCGTATACCGGACTTTGAAAATCATCATCCAGATTTACGATATATTCACCCTTTGCCACAGAATATCCGGCAAGCACCGCTGCATGCTTACCCATATTTTTTGCAAAATTTATCAGCTTTATCTTCTTATCTTCCGCTGCCAGCTTCTTTAGCACATTATAAACTCCGTCCGGCGAGCAGTCGTTAACGGCGATGATCTCATAATCATAGGTCTCACTTTTTTGCGCAACCGTATCCCTGATCTCATCTATAACCTTTTTGATCGTAAATTCACTCCTGTAACAGGGGATCACAAAGCTCAGCAGAATCATAATCCATTATCCTTACTGTTCATAAAATTCTTTAATCTTTTCACAAATATATCCGACCTCAGTCTCTTTAAGTCCGTAATACATAGGCAGTCTCAGAAGCCTTTCACTTTCTTTAGTGGTATATCTGTCTTCTCCGTTAAATCTGCCGTATTTTAGGCCCGCGGGAGCCGAATGAAGCGGTATGTAGTGAAATACCGACAATATTTCCTTTGACTTAAGAAAATCTATCAGCCTTGTCCTTTCCTCCAGATTTTTCGTTTTTATATAAAACATATGCGCATTATGTTTGCAATCTTCGGGTATAAACGGGAGCTCTATGTATTCCTTATCCTCAAGCTCTTTTAACTGCTCATAATAGCTGTTCCAACTGTTCAGCCTGTCCATATTTATCTTATCGGCCTCTTCAAGCTGTGCCCAAAGATAAGCCGCATTAAGCTCACTCGGCAGATAAGATGAGCCGCCTTCCTGCCAGCGGTATTTGTCCACCTGTCCTCTGTAAAATTTGGACCTGTCAGTCCCTTTCTCCCTTATGATCTCCGCCTTCTCTATCAGATCCGGATCTTTTATGAGCAGAGCGCCTCCTTCTCCCATGCTCATATTCTTTGTCTCATGGAAGGAATAGCACCCGAAATCACCCAGATTTCCCAATGCTCTTCCCTTGTATTCTGCCATTATACCCTGCGCAGCATCCTCGATCACCTTAAGCCCGTGTCTTTTTGCTATCTCGTTTATCTCATCCATCCTGCATGCCACGCCGGCATAATGTACGGGAACTATCGCTCTTGTTCTGGAAGTTATGGCATCTTCTATAAGCCTCTCATCCATGTTCATCGTCTCGGGACGGATATCGATGAATACAGCAGTTGCGCCGCGCAATATAAAAGCATCCGCCGTAGAGCAGAATGTATATGAAGGCATAATAACTTCATCTCCGGGTTTTATATCACATAAAAATGCTGTCATTTCCGTAGCATGGGTACAGGATGTGGTAAGAAGAGCCTTTGAGGTTCCCGTCTTTTTTTCAAGCCACTCATTGCATTTTTTTGTAAACGGTCCGTCACCGCAGATTTTTCTTGCTTCGACTGCTTTCTTTATATATTCAATCTCTTTTCCTGTAAACGGCGGTACATTAAAATTTATCATATAGTATCTCCTAATCAAGAGTTATGATCACTTCAAATCTGCTTTTTAATACTATTCCAACTCACCATAAGAACAAAACGGAGGATCTTTGTTTTCTAAAAATGATTTTCCTTATTGTTATCAGTATAAATCGCTGTGATACCCATATCAAAATACTTTTTTTCAAGATTTCTATCCGTTACAGTATGAACATATAATGGAATTTTAGTTTTTTTCATAGTTGACAAAAAAAGCGGGTCATCTGCCCAGTAATACCAGAATGTATATCCAACCAACCTATGATCTTTTGCAGCTTTAATAAGCTTATCTGGTGATCTTTCATCTTCATTTGTCCCAAAAAGTGTAAAAATTATATTCTTAAATCCTAATTGAGCAATACCCTCATATTCACTTTCGTGATATATCTGAATTATAAACCTATCCATAAGATCAGGACAAAACTCTGCTATCTGCCTGCACCCCTCTTCATTTCCACCGAATATATCCGTAATCACATATAAATCCTCATTTTCTCTCATAAAATCAGCGACATCTCCTAACCACATAGTAGAAAATTCATTATATCTTTTCAACTTCAAAAAATCTTCCTTTGTGACCGGATAATCCCTGATCAAGACATCATTTAGGTACAGATTTTCCCACTCATGTGAACAAAGCAAATACCCATCAGAAGAAAATAGGAAGTCTATTTCAGCTACCCTATGTCCGTTTTCATACATTGTCTTCATTGCTTCCTTACTGTTAGTATATACATATTCTCTAGACGATATCCCTCCAGCTGACACAGCCCCACAAGCATGCATAACATATCTCTGTTCCCTAATCACCTCCCTGGTATGCCTTATTTCCCTTGAGACACAGGCATCGTTAACAAGCTCCTTACCCAACCACAAAGCAAACCAGCACATTAAGAGTACCATCAAAACCACTGACACCCTAAACAGACTTAAATAATGTTTCTTTCCACTTATGGTTATCACAATAAATATTTTTATTCTATTTCTAAATTCTGTAAAGATATTTAAAAGCTTCAATTCACTGTATCCCTCATCTCTACACCAACCTGAATGAACTTGACCAGCACAGCTGCTATTATGGGCATAATGATCGAAATAACAAAAATCACCAATGAAAGCTTTAATATAAGTGATGGCGAAAAATATGTCCAGCTAAAATCTCTTTCACCTCGCAAAAATAAAAATAAATTTATAACGCAGAAATCCATTAGAGCAAATCTTGCAGTGTTTATTACAAAAGGAATTATCTCACATTTTCTTTTACATATATTCATAAACGCAAAAGCAGATATGACTCCCGGACATATTATTAATAAAATCTGTATCCCTGCTGTTTCCATGTTACCTCCCAAACATTTCAAAATATTGTACATTTTTATACTCATTTACCAGCTTGGCTGCATCTCCGACCTCCTCAAAGCTATGCCACTTTTTATCACTGGTAAGATACCCTTCTGAGTTTATAACCGGTATATCATCCCTCAGAGACAATAAATATTTTCCATAATCTGATATATCCAATCCGGCATAGTATTGTATCATAAACATAAGATAATTTATACTTGTGACATCCTTTCCATCAAGCTTATATTCGTTTACGGTTCTTTCCGGTTCAAAATTTGCCCAAATAAAATATGGTACAATATATATCTTTTCATTGTTTTCAACCTCTTTTGTGTATCTTTTATTATCATTAGACATTATGCGGTCATCAAATTCGCTACCCAATACAGGCTGATGATCCCCAAAAAAACATACTATGACCGGCTTACTACTTCTCTTAAGTTCCTGTATTAATCTTCTGTTTGCTTCATCCGTTTGTTTTATCAGTGATTCATACGCAATTACATTATCAAAATCTTTGTAATCCTCATCTACATCCACAATAATATCCTTATTTTCAAATTGCCATGTAGCATAACCTCCATGATTCTGCTCCGTAATGTTAAAAATAAAAACCGGTTCTTCGTGAGATGCATATTCGTCCAACACTCTTTCATAATCACCCTCATCACTCACAAAATCCCTCAAGGTCTCATATCCCTCAAAACCCTCTATTGAAATAAACTTATTAAAACCCATCTCAGAATAAACCCTTTTTCTCGCCCAGTTATTCGGAGTATCGGGGTGCATAGCAATACTCCCGTAAGATTGCTTAACCATCTCCCTCGGGATTGAATATATATTATCAAAATGATAAACTGTATATGGTATTATTCCACTCAAAAACGCCATTGTATTTCCAGTCAGAAATTCAAATTCGCTTTTTGCCGTATTTCCTCCACGTGTAGAAACATAGGCGTTACCAATCTGTATAGTTCCTCCATCATCATAAAGAGAATAAAAAAAGTCGAGATGCTCCTTAGTCTTTTCAAATTGTCCCAGCACCGACAGATCGCTGAAGGATTCATTCATTATAACTATAATGGATGGCTTCATATCCTTATCAACCTTATAGGCAAATTTGCCGCTGCTCCTCTGCAACATTGCCATCACCTTTTCTTCATCATAATCGTCAGGTTTACTCACTCTGGTAAGTTGATATATCGCCAGAAAAGATATCCCTGCTCCTTTGTCAATATATGTGCTGGACGGGTAATAAAGATCAGTATTCATATCAAAAAAGCTATCCAGATTTGAAAATCCGATAAAAATAATCATTACACCCATCAATGCTGAAAAAGCCGTTATCCTGATCATAAGTCTGCTTCGCATTTCCTTGCTGGACAACTTTCCGCGATCGCATACAGTGTTGATAATGACAGATGCGAACACAGTAAATAAGATTGACTTTACCAATGAATCGGAGAGAACATATTCATATCCGCCGGCCACGGTTGCTGCAGTAGAAATAGAAGCTATATCAATGCTTATAAATGGACATCCCCTAAATTCGATCAAAAAATAATTTACAACCCCAAATAGAAATGAACCGATCAGAATAATATTTAAAATCTTCTTTCTGCTAATCGGAAGCAAACATAAACCTAATTCCATTAATAAACAGATAAAGATATTAATTCCTACCCATTTTAACTCAATATCGAAAACCTTCGGATTATATGCCAGTTCACAGGCATAAAACATAGCAAATGGCACAAATAAATATAACAAACCATCCAGTAAACCTCTGAATTTCCGAAACCCAGACAATATACGTTTCAACATTGGCGGCAATAATAACAGAAAAATTATGATAAACTGTATACTTCCCTTGGACAACTTGCCGTATATTATATTTTTAATTCCCGCAGATTCCGTACATATATTTCCCTCGGAAATGTTATAAAACATAAATACCATCAAGGCCATACAAAAAAGAGAATAAACATACTGTTTTTTGCTTTCTCCCAAGAAAACAGTTCTATAAAGTATATGATCAGAATAAATCAATAAAAAAATCCAAATAATATAATTAGGAGTCTCCCCCTTTTCTGAAAACAAAAAATCTGCTGCCGTCAAGCTCAAACTCGCAACCATCGCTATGAGCAGATAACATATCTGTTTTTTTCTTTTGTTGCTTACCTCCTTGTCCCAACTGCTGTATCCCACTGCCAATGTCGCACAGATACAAAGTATTATTGTAATGGAATACATAATTTGTCACCTTCCCTTTTATACACTATCAAATTCTCATTTTCATATTCCTTGCCGTATCCAGACAACATATCCTTTATTTCCACTGTATTTACTCCACCTGTTTTGTTTATAATAAGCCATCCCATATTATTATCACCTATATTCTCAATACAATAATTAATTCCAAAACCTGTAGGTACCTCAAGACAAGCTCCTGAAATATCCCCATACCATGCTATAGTATTAGCCCATCTGTCATTCGGTCTGATCTCCATTATTTTACTTAATATCTCGTTCTCATCTTTTATATGGGCCATATTATCATAAGCAACATGGCTTTCTGCATATACATCATTTACATACCTCCAAGAAATAGGTATGGTAAAAATACTGAATAAAATTAATGCGAACAACTTCTTTTTTTCATTAAATATTATCAAAATTAATACGAGAACAATCATCGCACAATTAAGACTTCTTACAAGTGTAATCTCATCATCCGTATATAAAGCACCAAATGCAAATACATATCCCCAGATAAACCACGCTGCAAGACAAACACTGCCCATATTCTGTTTTCTTATGAATCTGTATATTCCCAAAATAAGTATATATATACATATGATAACAATCATTCCGAGATAAACAGAATACATGCCATACTCCCTATCCCTTATATTTATCAGGTTCAGCGGTCCAAATCTGGCGAGATTTCTATACATCATATATAAGGTCTTCCTTATTCCTAAAATAAATCCCTCCTCAAAAAACCCTATAAAAGCCTTTAATACATTAGGATCCCCTGTGAGTGTATATTCCGCAGATGTTATACCATTTATCATCCTGCATAATGCCATTACGAGAAATGATATCAGCATATTTAGACCAAATCTCACTATCCCGGTTCTTCCTCGTAATATAATCATCAAGTATACTGGTACAAAGAAAATAAAGATGTCATAACTGAGAACCGCATATATCAGGAAACATGGTATCAGTCCATATACATACCATTTTTGTCGTTTCTTTCTATATATACTAACAAGAAATCCACATATCAATATCGAAAAAGCATATCTTTCCCCTTCGTTCATTGCTGATATGGAATATCTTATCGTCACAGGTGAAAATATATACGAGAGCTGAAGAAGCACGATTTTTTTTTCGTCGAGCTCTGCTAATAATGAAAAAAGCAACAATGCAACTCCCAACATATAAAGATTTATAATATGTCTGGAGTATATTTTCATACCAAACAGCCTGCAAAGAATCACATAAGGCGGAAAAGGGAAGAACCCCCATGCCCCATATGTCCCCACTGCAGCATGTGAGCCATTATAACCAAAATACCCCTGTGGCATAGTATATTTTTCTGATGCCGCAGTCTGTAAATGCCAGAAAATTTCATCACTGTTGTAAGGCGCAGTACGCGCAATATTAAATCCGTTACCGCCAAGCACACTCAAAAAAATGTCCGTAATAAACGGTAACAAAAAGGAGCACGACAGCAGAATCATTTTTTGATTTCTCTTAAATATTTCAGGCACCTGCATCTCCCATCGCCTTTTTACTATGCTTTGATCCATAGGCTCTTATCATAATAAAAATACCGTATAACATCACTGCCACACTGACAAAATCAGAAAAAACAAACAGAATATTCTCCTTATATCCGATATTCACACTTCCCCCAAATTTTTTTGGAACCATTATACATACTACTCCATTCTCCGACTTCATCAACGGCAGCTCCGCTGACGTATAACCCGGATAATAAGCCACAGGCAGATCTATATACCCCTCATCTCCCTTATTCTCTACAAAAAATGAGATGTTGCTTCCTGTCTTGTCGTATTGTGAAATATGTATCTCTTCCCCCGATGTTCCAATATAGGGATCCCTTTTTACAAGTGTCTCATGAGTTACCCCTTTTGGATAATATTCATCAGCAATGCCGACAAGTGTGGTATCCAGATCCATGAGAGTCATAGAAAACATATCATTTTTCTGGATCACATTATCTGTAAGAGCAGCAGACTGAACATAAGCCAGAACACACACAGCTGATACCAGAATAAATCTGATTATACCATATTCCCCATACTTTTCTTCGACCCACAGCAATCCAATAACAGAGGCTACTACTAAACAGATAGTCATCGGTTCACACATTCTCGCAGGAAACTGGATATTAAATATGAGTTTTTGCAGGAATCCTCCCATATGCGCCAGTCTGTCCCATGGAAAATAACGGGTCGACATAAAAGCTGTCACTATTCCGCATATTAAAGCCCACACAGCAGGTTTTGCGTAGCGACTTCCCTTTTCATAAAAGACCGGTACAAGAAACAGACACATCAGTACAGATGCTCCGATTCCATACGGTATAATCCCCGATATATACGGATCATTTATCCTTGGATACATAAATACAACAAACAACTGTGTGACCGACAATCCTCTGCCCTGTATATAGTCATAAAAGGAATTATATTCTTCTCTGTAATAATAGAAAAAAGGAATTATATACCATAAATTTACCATCACTGTAAAAAGTATGCTTTTTACTGACTGAATAATGACATTTTTTCTGAAAAACTCCTTATGATATATCAGAGCCGCCAGAATACATCCCACCGCCACATAGATTACCGACAGGATATGCGACTGAAGCACTATTGTGAATCCGATTGCAAGATACAGGTATGCTTTGTCAGACTTTTCTTTAATAATCAGATACATGGCATATGCGATAAGAGGGAATGCCATATAAGCCAGATATTCTCCAACGGACTGCCTGTAATAGACATCCCCTATCCTGTATGGTGAAAGGGTATATAGCACGGCTCCGCAGAAGGCTGCCCACTCCTTATTAAATAATCCCTTAAAGCTGAAATAAGCTATCAGCACAGTTGCGATGTTGGCCGACACGACAAACAGCTTAAACGCTCCGACAATAGTGAAAGAACATATCCTCAGTAACGCCGGCAGGTATAAAAACAATTCCGGATAAAAAACCGATGATGCATATCCGTATCCGTATGTCTGTATCGGCTGTATTCGTGCGGGAAGCTGTCCCGATAACAGGGCCTCTTTTAAGCCCTCTATCCTCAGCAAATGTGTCGGAACATCATAAGTGTCATTAAGCCCGTGAAACAATAATGGGATACAACTTACGAAAATAAGGAGAACGAGACCCGATGCTACCATTCTGTCATCCCTATCCGTCCTTATTTTCCGGTATTTTTTAACCAGTAAATATGATATGTCAAAAAGAACAAACAGCAAAAGCAGCCTCAAGGCATATATCTGTCCCATCTGACTGTTTTTTTCGACAACGATACTGTCGATTGAGAAACCTTCCCCTATATTATCAATATCCAATACAAGGTCCGATGTATCAAAATTAAGAAGGATCGAAAGCTTCTTTTCCTCAGAATAATCAGAAAAACGGCCCCTGACCGATGATTGGAACCATGCGTCTACCGCCTTAAGATCATTAGCGGGATCACTTTCAAAGCAATATGCGGTTTTATCGTCTAAGGCTCTGTAATGTATGATAATATCATAACTTCCGGTCTTAAAAACATTATCAAAACAATACCTCGCAGAGTTTTCACTTATCTTATCGATATGGTATTCTGCCCCGTATGGCTCATTTTTTGAAACCGACGCTATGATAAATATCAATATGCACAGAAACGCCTGAATTGTAATTATTGCTGCTTTTTTCATTTTTTCAACAATTTATAACTGATATCGCTTTCCTTAACAGTATACCCCATATTGCGTGCCATGTCATTTATGATCTCAGGACTCCACTGCTTATCCTCCAGCTTTGAAAAATAAACATATTCCGGTATCTTATCCTCATGCAGACTGCACCATAGTTCAAATTTTTCCGCGGTATTATCATCCACATAACCGATCCACGGTGAAAATGTGCCATATGGCAGTCCCACATACAGATACTCCCATGTATTCAATGTCATAAAAGCGATCCTTGCATTACTTCCATCTGCTTTAAGCGCCTTAAATTCCTCTATATCCCCTATAATCCGATCATATGTCTCAACCTTGTCCCCTGTTGTCCTCAGCCCTTTTAACGGACCTCTTGTATAAAATGTATCCAGATTTTCCGTGCGTACACTTTCCCAATAGGTGTTACGGGACATAGAGATACTCTCTGTAAGCAGCTGGAATGCAATAAGACATAAGACGATATATATTATATATTTATTCACACCATCTTTTTTTATCTGCTCCCTTGCATACGATATGCACAATATAACAGATGCTGCATCGGATATGGCGAGTGCCATAGAGATCACATAAATATCCTGATCTGATGCGAGATGAAGAAAAGCCGCATATAACACACCCCATAGCCACATAAAACTGAATATCCTTTTTTCTTTATTTTCGGAAAGAATATATGCCGTTAATCCCATTACCGAAAACGGCACCATAAACAGATTTGTGATCACCGTCAAAGAAAACCTTAAAAGACACAATATCACTGCAGCCGAATTTATTCCGAAATATATTATTCCATGTCCTTTTCTGTGCTTATCAAAAAGCATTACCGCAAAAACACCTGCCCAGATAAAACACCACGGAGAATAATAACGGTATATTTTTATCAGGGGCAGGACAAAAATATCAAAAAAGCTCTTTGACCCATGAGTCTTATCATTTAATATATAAGGAATACTTCTGAACAGTTCGGGAAGAGATATTCTTGAAAAAACTATCACCAGAAAAATAATAAAGACTGTACCGACACCGGCTAATGAACCTGCAAAGGCCCTCATATTTAATATTTCTGACTGTTTCTTTAACAGGTGAGCTGCCATGGCGGTGACGGCATATATCGCATAAAGCAGCGCAAGAAACGGATTGCAAAGCACAGCACAGGCAAATAAAACCCCGCAGATGAACATTATCCGACATTTTCCGGTATCTAAACAGGCAAGTATAGCTCCCGTAAGCATCATAAAAGCCAGCCCCATAGAATCATAATTAAGAGACATTATGTTTAACGGTATAAACATCAGATATACCGGTACAGCCCATATATAGACCTTATCCTTCTTTTTCAGAATAAAATACAGAAGCAGGGATAATCCGGTCTGCAAAATAACATATAGGATCCTGAATGCGATAACTATTCCTTCGGTGCCGCCGGATATTTTCTCATATATGTATACCGGCAATAAAAGAAATATACTGCTCATCTGAGCAGCATTCCATTCGTCAAGAAAATAGGCATCTCCCATAAGAATCCTGTGCGGTATGGCAATATAATAGGGCTCATCATATGCACCCCAGCCATAAGGTATCTTCCAGATAAGAAGAAATACAGTCAGTGCGGCTATAATATAAAATAATATATCCTTTTTAAGTATCCTTTGCATTAATCCTGCAACTGTCCCCCAGTGAATTCAAAAACCTCTCCCCCATATCATAAAACACGATGTCCGGTGAGTATTCCTCTATCTTATCCGTATCAAATTCATATGACCATATAAAGATAAAATCCGTAAAATCCTCGGCTAAAAGCTCTCTTATGTTCCAGTCGGCTCCGAAAAGCGAATCACCGAACATAAGACAGGTCTTTCCGTTACCGTTTTCATTATGATAGACAAATTCCTTTCCGTCACCGTCCGATACCGGCTTTGCATCGGGCATCATGATCCTTGTACCCTTTGTCTCTTCGGGGGGAAGCAGACTTGCCGACCCCATCATATTCGAAAATTCACCCTTAACCTTCGTATCATATATCTCAACCTCCGGCTCATCCGTATCGAAAGCAGTGATCCGGTGAATCTCCTTATATGCCTCATAAGCACCGAGCTGATTCCAGTGGGTATCCGTCTTTAAGAAAACCTGATCCCTGTGTTTTGCCTTAAACAGACACTTTTTTAAGTTTATCACATTAACACCGGTTTTACCATTCAGCTCTTTTTCC